>JAEEHP010000165.1 GCA_016280855.1 Bacteroidaceae bacterium | reverse complement strand
TTACTTCTACTACACCACCGTTACGGGCGCGTTGATTTCGGCCCATAGCGACTCGGCCAATCCGGATCCCTACGACATTGGCTCGTTCACTGGTACGAAGTATGTACAGAACTATCGTCCGAACCTCCAGCTGGACATCACTCCTGGTGGTGGCGGTGGTACAAGCGGTGAACTGACCGTTCATGACGGCACGAACACCAGCAGCTACGTTCCGGCCTACGGCTTCTATGCCGACGCCTATCTGAAGGCTGAGATTGTGTATCCCGCTGAAGAGCTCAGCGTCTTCGCTGGCGGTACCATCAACAGCATTAAGTTCTATGCCTCCACTCCTGCTACCGAAGCATGGACTAGCACTTGGCAAGTGTTTGTGAAGGAAGTGAGCGATGCTACCATCAGCGACTTCTCAGGTCCTGGCACCGTTGTTTACGAGGGACTCCTCGACGGTACTGGCGCTGAGATGCTGATTAACTTCAACGCTCCTTACCAGTACAACGGCGGCAACCTGCTCGTCGGTGTGTACAACATCACCACTGGCAACTACAAGTCGGTTACTTGGGCTGGTGAGACGGTGACCGGCGCATCGGTGCAGGGCTACAGCTACAGTGGTCTTGACGCTATTTCGCCTACCCAGCGCAACTTCCTGCCCAAGACGACCTTCTCCTACACCACTGGTGGTGGCGTTGGACCGATCGGTGACCCGATTGTTGCCATCCAGAACGAAGAGGTTGTCGATACCGTTGTTGTGGGCGCCCGCCCGAACGGATGCTGGATGGAGCCCTTCCGCTTCATCCTGCGCAACGATGGTCCCGCCACGAACGTGAGCCTGATCGACTTCACGCCCCAGGAGTACTTCACGGTTGTGGAGCCTGAGATGCCTTTCCATATGGCACACAGCGAGGAAGTCGAAGTGGCCCTGACCACCGGCACATCCACCAACACTGCCTGGCAGATGGTGGCCATCTACGGTGAAGGCCGCACTGCCCGCGTTTGGGACATCGTTGCCGAGCCATACGATCCCGCCGTTCCGGATGTTTGGGAGTTGGCCTGCGAAGAAGCCACCACGTTCCCCTTCGTGGAGGTTCCCGCCACTGCCCACAACACCACTCTTCACAACGACTACACGCTGCCTTTCCCGGAGATTCCGGAAGGCTATGACGCTGTGTATAAGCTTGTCTTCGACGAAGACCAGATGATCAACGCCGAAGTGACCTATGGTGCCGACGGCAAGGTTGCCCTTTACACCGAAGACTTCTACGGTGAAGGCGGCCCGATGGCCACCAATAACTACACTGGTGTGCAGTTGGGTGGTGGTTCTGTGGCCACCCCGTTTGAGGTTCAGATCGGTGAAGGCACCAGCACGACTACCTACTTCCCGTTCTACACCTTCTATAATTACTGCATCGCCGAGAACCTCTTCCTCGCCACTGAGCTTGAGGAAGCTGGCGTAACCACCGCCCCGATGACGAGCTTGAGCTGGTATGCCACCAATGAGTATGGCTACAACCAGCAGGGCATCAGCATCTGGATGGCTAATGTGGAGGATGTGACCCTTACGACCACCTCTCACATTGTCACGAACATGACTCTTGTCTACACCGGTGCCATGACTCCTGTTATTGGCTGGAACGAGTTCGAGTTCAACGAGGGTACGTTCTCTTGGGACGGCTCGAGCAACATTCTCATTTACGTGCAGCGCAACAATGGTGTTTACAACAGCTCTATCAGCTGGCAAGCCACTGCCAGTCTGCCGTTCAACGCCATGTCTTATCGTTATCAGGACAGCGGCGCCTATGACCCGACGATTGCCAACACGATGTACACGAGCACAACCCGCCCGAACATCATCATGAAGGCCGACGGCCGTCGTAGTCGTGATCTCACCGTTGGTTTCGAAGGTGGCATGCCTTCTGGCTGGACTGTCATCGATGCCAACAACGATGGTTTGACTTGGACTTTGACCAGTGCTATCCCATCCACTTGGACATATTATGAAGGCATTGCTCTTGATTGGTACCATGGTGGATCGAATGCCATCTGCAGTGGTTCTTACATCAACGGTTACGGAGCTGTTACTCCTGACGAGTACCTCGTTTCGCCTCTGGTGACCCTCGGCGAAGGCTCAGAGGTGAGTTTCTGGGTGGCTGCTACCGATGAAAGTTATCCTGCTGACCACATTGGCGTGTTTGTCTCTGACAATGGTACAAGCAACTGGACCTTAGTTCAGGAATGGACACTGGCTGCCAAAGGTCAAGGGAGAATTGGTAATGCCCGTGCTACACGCGATGGCAACGGTCTCAGACTCGGCAGTTGGAACAACTACACTGTTGACCTGAGCGCCTTTACTGGACAGAAGCACATTGCCTTCCGTCACTTCAACTGCTATGACCAGTACATTATGTGCCTCGACGATATCACCATCGTGGAAGGCAGCACTACCCCCACACCTCCGACTCCTCCCACACCTCCGACACCTCCTACTCCTGGTACCACCTATGTGATCAGTGCAGGTCCCGTCATCGAGAATCTGCCTGTGACCCCTGGCACCTACTACCTGGTTGCCTCTTCGACGACCGACAACTTCGAGGTGACGATCAATGCAGAGGACATGCCTTGCCCGCAGGTTGACGGCTTCGCCTTCAACCCGATTCCGGCTGATGATGCAGACGGTATTGAACCCGCCAGCGTCACGCTGAGTTGGGGTATTCCGGACTACGCCACCGGTTGGCGCCTGATCTTCGGCACGACCTATTATCCGGATCCCAACCATCCGCAGACCATCATGTATCCCGAGGACGGCAGCTTCGCCACCGGACTTGCCAACAGCTTCACGGTGCGCAACCTGTGGAACAACACGAACTACTTCTGGAGAGTGGAGTTCAACAATACCAGCTGCCCGGACGGCGTGAGCAGCCCGATCTGGGGCTTCACGACGCACCTGAACGTGCCTCAGAACCTCACCGCAGTTGACCAGACCGTGTTCGACGACGAGACCATCGTCCTGAACTGGACTCCTGTTGTTGACCGCACCTACCGCATGTACAACGTGTACCGCGAC
>JAEEHP010000164.1 GCA_016280855.1 Bacteroidaceae bacterium | reverse complement strand
TTTTCACTTGCGACTTATTCAGGCGGTTATAGCGGCGGGGTCCCACCTCTTCCCATCCCGAACAGAGAAGTTAAGCCCGCTTGCGCCGATGGTACTGCACACCCGTGGGAGAGTAGGTAGCCGCCACTTTTGCTCAGAAACCCTCCAGCCTTTCGGCTGAAGGGTTTCTTCGTAATGGATAATGGACAATGGACAATTGATAATGTATAATGTATAATGGATAATGTATAATGGACAATGTATAATGGACCGCTATATTCATGATATAAATATCTTTTTTCGATGAAAGTTTGTTGGAAATGATATTTATGTTTAACTTTGCCTTCGAAATCATCATGTTTAACTTTGTTTTCCTAAATTAATGACTAAATCATTTCGTCAATCATTGATTCGCTGTTTCTTATTCATTGTTCTGTTATCGTCAGCCTTGGTGGCTGCTGCTCAGAAACAATATGAAGTATCAGCGACGAAATTAAATGTCCGTTCGGAAGCTAAATCGAATGGTAAGATTATCGGTTCTGTTACGAAAGGTGAAGTGTTATCCGTTAGTGATATCAGTAATGGCTGGGCCGAGATCAGGTTTAATGGCCGTAAGGGGTTTGTCAGTGCGCAGTACCTTAAAGCCGTTCGTCGCTCGTCCTCTCATTCTTCTTCGAGTCAAAGAACTAATAATGGAAGTTGGAATAACGAGCCAATGAGTAGCTCATATTCAGGTTCATCATTGCTTGAAAATCGTCAGTCTGGATTAGGCATGACTGCTGATATGGGTTTTGGATATAGCCATAAAGTGTTCTCTGTTCTTTTTGGCTATGACCTTGGTTATCAACTGAAACATATGCTTTATTTTGGTGTTGGACCCGTTTTGCAGGCTGATTTCAGTGACTATGGTTCCGGTTTTGGAGCCGGCGGCGCTTTAAAGATTCGCTTTACAGCTCCACTTAAGAGTAAAGTATCCCCGATGGTAGGTTTCAGATTGGGCTATTTGTATAACTTCACAGCTTCTTCAGGCGGCTTGTTTTTCGGCCCAGAGTTAGCTATTTGTATTAAACAACACTTTAATGTTGGAATCCAGTTGAATATAACATCGACAACAACACGAACAGAGGAACAAAGGACAAATACTTTCTCATATACACCAGGCGGTAAAACAAAAACTGTAAATTACACTCATGTGGAAGAAGTGACCAATTACTTTTTCGCTCCTTTTGTATTTTTCAGCTATTCCTTCTAAAGTCTCATGAAGATGAAAATAAATCCCTGATGTTTGGTGAAATGTCAGGGATTTCTTGTATCTTTGTGGCCGTAATCAAATCTTTTCTCTTATGAAATCATCTTTTTTTGCTCATTTTTCCATGATTGTGGCAGTTGCCGCAACCATCGCAGCCTGTACTAATGCACCGAAGCAGACGGAGGAGGTGAATGATTCTACGACCCCGTTGCATCTGTTAAAGCCCGACTACAAAGTTCCTTATGGCGAGCTCAGTGCCGACGAGGTGAAAGCTGACCTTGAGCGGGTGTTTGCCTACATCGACAGCGAGCGGCCGAAAGGCTTCGTTGACGCTGACGGTAAGGAAGTTACGGACAACAAGCGGCTCTATCCTCTCGAGGAAGGTATCAGCCTGCATCGCGGTGCTTTCCGCATCGCCTCCTACGAATGGGGCATCACCTATCAGGCACTGCTTGCTGCCAAGGATGCCACAGGTGATATGCGTTACGAGGAGTATGTTTTTAATAACCTCGTTTTGCTGACCTCGGCTTATCCGCTTTTCAAGGCGCGTGATGCCAACAAGCCCGAGGTGGCCGATGCACAGATGGAACAGGTCATCCATCCCCGTGCGCTGGATGATTGCGGCACGATGTGCACGGCCATGATGAAATGGATGAAGCGTAATGAGCCGTCAGGTGATGGAAAAACCACGGTAGAGGGCGATTTCATCGACCTTAAAGTGACCGAGGACACGCTCATCAACAATTACTTCCAGTTCGTGGAGTACGGTCAGTACCGCCTCGAAGACGGTTTGTTTGCCCGCCATCGTCCCCAGCACAACACCGTCTGGCTCGACGATATGTACATGGGCATTCCGACGATTGCCTATGCTGGTATTTACTTCAACGAACCCAAGTATTTCGACGAGGCTGCTACGATGTATAAGAACTTCGTCAAGCGTATGTGGGTGCCGGAGAAGAAGATCTATCGTCATGGCTATGTCGAAGGCTTGGCACAGCAGCCAACTTACCACTGGGCTCGTGCCAACGGCTGGGCTTTGCTGACGACGGTGGAATTGCTGGATATGCTGCCCGAGAATCACCCCGACCGCGAGTTCATCCTGAACCAGCTGCGCGAGCATATTGCAGGCCTGTGTGCCTTGCAGTCGAGCGAGGGCTTCTGGCATCAGCTGCTTGACCGCACGGACAGCTACCTCGAGACGTCTGCAACGGCCATCTATTGCTACTCCATAGCCCACGCCATCCGTAAAGGATGGATTGAAGGGATCACTTATGGCGGTGTGGCGCAACTGGCTTGGCACGCCATCTCGACGAAGATCACCGAAGAAGGAAAGGTGGCAGGCACGTGCGTCGGTACGGGAATGGCCTTCGACCCGGCTTTCTACTACTATCGCCCTGTGTCGTCGGCTGCAGCTCATGGCTACGGCCCTGTCATCTGGGCTGCCGCAGAAATGATCAATCTGCTCTGCGAGTGGTTCCCGCGCACCAACGACAGCGGTTTGCATTATTACGAGCAGGAGCAGAAGAATCCAGCCCCGCTGTTCTATTTGACTGAAGACGGACAGGGGGAAGCGGTAAAGTGAGTTGAAAGTTGAAAGTTGAGAGTTGAAAGTTGAGAGTTCCAAGTAACTTTTATTTTTCACTTTTCATTCCTTCACTTTTCATTTATAATCATGATTGATAGGTTGACGGTCGATAGGATATTGGATGCGGCAAACATCGTGGATGTCGTCTCTGACTTCGTGACCCTGAAGCGGGCGGGAGCCAACTTGAAGGGTCTGTGTCCTTTCCATGACGACCGTACGCCGTCGTTCATGGTGTCGCCGTCGAAGAATATCTGCAAGTGCTTCGCCTGCGGCAAGGGTGGCACGCCCGTGCACTTCATCATGGAGCATGAGCAGCTGACCTATCCCGAAGCCCTACGCTATCTGGCCAAGAAATACCATATCGAAATCAAGGAGCGTGAGCAGACCGATGAGGAGAAAGCCGAGCAGAGCGAGCGCGAGAGTATGTTCGTGGTCAACGAGTGGGCCAACGAATGGTTCCAGAAGCAGATGAACGACACCGTTGACGGGCGTGCAGTGGGCCTGGCTTATTTCCGTCAGCGCGGCTTCCGCGACGATATCATCAAAAAGTTCCAGCTGGGCTTCTGTCCCGACAAGTTCGATGCGCAATGGCAGGCCGCTAAGGCTGAGGGCTACAACGAAGAGTTCATCTTGAAGACAGGGCTCTGCATTCGCAACGAGCAGACGGGAAAGACATACGATCGCTTCCGCAATCGTGTGATTTTCCCTATTCATACGATTTCAGGTAAGGTCGTTGGCTTCGGCGGGCGCGTTCTTGATAGTCGCACCAAAGGCGTGCAGGTGAAGTATCAGAACTCACCAGAGTCGGTCATTTATTCCAAGAAACGTGAGCTTTACGGGCTCTATCTGGCCAAGCAGGCCATCGTCAAGAACGAGCTGTGCTATCTCGTTGAGGGCTACACTGACGTGATGGCGATGCACCAGCAGGGCGTGGAGAACGTGGTGGCTTCGAGCGGTACGGCGCTGACCGAGGATCAGATACGCGCCATACATCGTTTTACGGAGAACATCGTGGTTATTTACGACGGCGACGCTGCTGGCATCAAGGCTTCGCAGCGCGGTATCGATATGCTGCTGGCCGAAGGCATGAATGTGAAGTTGCTATTGTTGCCCGACGGCGACGACCCTGACAGCTTCGCTCGCAAGCATACGGCGACAGAATATCAGGAATACCTGCGCGACCATCAGGTGGACTTCATCCAATTCAAGACCAATCTGCTCTTGGAGGAGGCGCAGAACGACCCCATCAAGCTGTCGCGCCTGGTCAATAATATCGTGCAGAGCCTGTCCGTTATCCCCGACGACATTACGCGTACCTTTTATATTAAGGAAACAGCGCAGACATTGGAGATGGACGAACGCCTGATCACCAGCGCTGTGGCCAAAGTGAGGAAACAGCAGCGGGAAGAGCGGCAGAAACAGCGGGAGAGGGAACGCTTGCAAGCTCAAGCACAAGCTCAAGGACCGTCTTCGGACGCTCCTCATGCCATCGTCAATGAAGGCGCTGATGCTCCTGAGGAAGAGGAACATGAAGCCATCGTGGTGACGCCCGAGGACATCGAACACTCATCTGCGACCACTCCCTCTCTGATCGGGCGGGCAGGCGGCGATTCTTCGTCCACGTTCCTCAAAACCGAAGCGCTGTTGGTGCAGATGATCGTGCGTCATGGCGAGAAGGTGATGTGCGATGTCGATGACGAGGAGACAGGCGAGAAGCATCCGCTCACCGTCGTAGATTTTATTCAATATTCATTAGACAGCGACAATATCGAGCTGCGAAGCCCGCTGCACCGTCAGATTCTCGTGGAAGCGCTCGAGCATGAGCATGAGGAAGGTTTCCGCTGCGACCGCTATTTCGAAAACCACCCCGACATCAACGTCGCCAATCTGGCCAATGAGTTGGCGCATGACCCCGAAACGCTGAGTAAGATCCATAGCAAGGGCACCGCGGTGAAGCCTGAGGAAGAACGGTTAGTTGAATTGCTGCCCCACCTGATGACGGACTATAAGCTGGCCATCGTTGAAGAATCGTTGCGCAACATCTTCCTGGAGATGCGCGACCCTGCCGTGATGGCAGACAAGGAACGGAGCGTGGCATTGATGAAACAATACCAGGATATGAAGGCCGTGCAGAAAGAGCTCGGACGGAAGTGCGGCGACAGGGTGATTAATTAGGAGTGAAGAGTGAAAAGTGAAAAATAAAGGTTTCATTTTTCACTTGCTGCATCTTCAGCCATTTGTTTATCGTATGCTTCTTTAATGAGTTCGTCAAAGGTTTTGACACGGTCGTAATCTTCGAGGTTCTTCATGGCCCGCTTTCGCCGCCTTTCCTGTTTCCGTTGCTTGATGGCAAAGGGATGGAGGATCTTGTCGTTGATGCCCGGCGACAGCTTTTCCAGTACCCCTCCGAGGGAGGGTGGGGCAACAATGTCATTCTTGGTGCCGGACAGCTCCATAGAGCTGAGGTGATAAGTCTTACCCGCACGAACCGTTACCTCGCGCAAGGTGTCTGTGCGCATCGAATCATCGACGTGCACGATAGAATCGGGAGGCATCACAGGCTCCGTCGCCATCGTCAGGAAAAGCAATAGGTTGATCACGGTTGCAAAAGTACGCGTTTTTCTTGATGCCGCCAATCGTTTTTCACTTTATTACGACCAATTAAACTTTCTTCAATGACGGCTCCACGAAAACACGCCTATGCAAGTTCGGTTTCTTGCATAGGCGTGTTGGCGTTCACGCAAAGGCGTGTTTCTGTACGTCCTTAGGCTTATTTCTTGCCCTGGCTTACGACGACCTTGTGGTTGTCCTTGATATAGACACCCCGTTGCGGCGTGACGACCTTGCGACCGCCGAGGTCGTAGAGTTCCGTTGCGTTCTTGTCGGTCTTGGCATTATGGATGCCGACAGGATCATTGATGGTTAGTTTACCGTTGACGTACACGAATTCGTAGTTGTCAGCCTCTGCACCTGATACGCGGATCTCATATTCTCCACCCGGGCTGTCGATGGTGGCGTCGCACTCGATGACGGGTTCGTGGGTGAGGACATCCTCGATCTTCTCGCGGTTGCGGAGCGTGGAGTAGATGACCTCGAACTCGGGATTCGGTTCATTGATGTTGCGTATGTAGGACTTGGCGGTTACGGTGACAGGCGCTGGTGTGACGGTGAGCGTGCCTTCGACGAATTGCAGGTCGACACTGGTGACGGTGCCTGGCTCGACGGTGACAGGATACGTGCCGACGGGTGCGGTGGGATCCGTGTTGGTGCTCACTACGGGTTCTCCGTTGATGGGCGCTCCCGTGACCGTGAAGGAGAGATGGACATTCGTGCGACCGTACTGACGGCTGGCATCTCCTGCGGTGATGGTCGGTGTGCCGGTGTACTCCATAATGGTGTACTTGCCCCACAGCTCATCGGTCTGATAGGCTTCAATCAGGTTGGCGGGCACGAAGATGGTCAGGTTGCGTGTAGGCAGTCCGGGAGTCGTGTAGCTGACCACTTGCGACGGGTTGAGCAGCGCCAGGTACTTGAGGCTTGAACATCCGGTGAAGGCTGCGCTGTTGATCGTCGTTACGCTTTCGGGCAGTGTGACGGAAATGAGCTGTCCATCGGTGCGGAAGGCATCGGCAGGAATCTCAGAGATGCCCGTGAAGTAGCGCAGGTCTTCGAGGCTCTTTAATGTGCCTACGCCGTGGAATATGGAACCGAGGTCCGTTATCGCCTGCACTTCTTCGTAGCTGAGCTCGCCGTCCTCGTCCTCGTCCCATGCGTTGATGCTCTGCTTTTTGGCGACATCGTCAATGAATGGCACGTAGTGTAGCTTCTCGCGTATGGAGCGGATTGCCGCTTGAATCTGTTGTCGTGAGCTTTGGATGTCATCGTAAACGGCACGTTCTGCCATCACGTCGATTTCCTGACTCTCGGCCTTGACGATGAGCTTCTTGAGTTGCTCGGCGAGTTCAAACACGGCTTCATTCTCGTTGACGTCGTTCACGTTGACGAAAGCCCACTGGCAGTTCTCGGGGTTATCGGTATAGACGATGTCCCAGTAAGTGCCAAAGGTATTTGTGGTAACCTTTGTCTCGTGGTAGATATTAGTTCCGAGGAATTCTCCGGGGACGTAGGTGCTCAAGTTCTCAGGTGTCTGGAAGGTATAAACATTGGTCAGCCCTTCGACGGGTTGCATATTCCACCATCCGGGACGTGTGGCTTCGGTCAGGCGCGATGAGGCACCATCGACGAAGATGGCCTTGACATTCTCGCCGACTTTGCTGTCGGAATCTGTGCGGAATAGAATCTTGTTGCTGTTGCCCGTCTGCTCGGAGTAGAGATAATAGATGTTCTCCCCCATGCCCGAGGCGCGTCGCAGCTGATAGACCATACCCGTCTTGGCCACCACGGACTGTGTGTTGTAGGCTTCGCCCTTGTTGAGGTAGCGTCGCATGCCGAGGTTGTAAACGTAGTAGTCAGTCTGTAGTTCTGGTGTCACGAATTCAGCGGCTTGCACCGTTCGCATCTCGCGTATGTCGGTGAACTCTTTCCATTCGGGTGCGTTGGCGTAGAGCTCGCGTGATCCATACGGCACGTAGAGCACACATTCGTCTTTCTTGACATTGTAGAAAACGTTGGCTCCGAGCTGTATGTATTTAGGATCGGTAACAGGAAGATAAATCTCTTTCAGCGACAAGCAGTTGTAGAAGGCATTCTTGCCGATGATTTCGAGGCTCGATGAGAGGGTGATTTTCTCCAGCTGCTGGCATCCCTTGAAAGCCTGTTCTTTGATGGTAATGACGCTGTTGGGCAGCGTGACGTCGAGCGTCTTGCGGCAGTTCATGAAGCCTTGCGAGTCGATGAACTGCAGCTTGGTGAAGTATTTCAGGTCGTCGAGGGTTGTGATATGCGTGTTGCTTTGGAATAAGCTCGCAGCAAAGTTGGGCACCGAGGCCGCTTCGCTATAGCTGATCTCCTTGTTGGCGTCGAGGTCGTATTTCGAAAGGATGAGCGTGCGCATCTCTTCCTGCTGGAAGTTGATGAAGTCGAGCTTGTTGCGCAGCTTGCGGCAGGCTTTCTGAATGTCAGCGAGTGTACTGTTGAAGTTGTCGTACACGGTTTGCTCCTGGGATATGTTCACGCGTTTGGCCTTACCGATTTCGAGGAGGTTGGCCAGTTGTGAGGTGTAGTTGTTCATCAGTTCGGCATCGCCGTCGTACTCGACGAGCATCCACTGGCAGTTCTGCGGATACTGCTCGTAGGAGATGTCGAAGTAGGTGCCGTAGGTGGGGAAGGCCGCGTTGCTGGCATGGTCAGTTTGCACGCCGAGGTACTGTCCTCCGGCATAGTCAGCCGTGCCCTCAGCTGCTTGGATGGTATAGACGTTGCTTTCGCCTTCGGCCAGTTCTACTGTCCAGTAGGCTGGATGTCCGTTGGCGGTGAGCTTCGAGCTGGGGCCGTCGATGAAGCAAGCTTTGATGCCGGAGCCTACGTTGCCGTCGTCCGTCGTGCGGAACAGGATGCGGTTGGTGTTGGGCGAGTCAATGGAATAGAGGTAATAAACATTACCCGACATCGACGATGACTGGCGGAACTCGAAGCGCATGGGGCTCTCGGTGTCGGCTACGACGGCCTGCGTGCCGTAGGCTTCGCCGTGGGTGAGGTAATATCCTGTGCCTACATTATATAAATAGTATTGCTTCGACTTCTCGAGCGTGGCGAAGTTGCCCTGCGAGAGTGTTCGCATCTCGTAGATTGTGCCGAAGTCGCGCCATTGGTCTGCGCTTTGGAAATATGAACCAGTGCCTTGCAGCACGTTGAGCGTGGCGCTTGCGAGGCTGATGCCTTCGAAGACGCCGGCTCCGAGCTCGATGTTCTCCGGTTTGACGTTCTTGACCGTCACGCTCGTCAGCTTGGTGTCACCCGCAAAGGCTCCTTCGCCGATGAAGCGTACGCCGATGGGCAGCGCCACTTCCTTGATGAGAATACAGTTCTCGAAGCAATGGGGTTCGATTCGTGTGATGCCGATGGGCAGTGTCAGTTCGGGCAGTTTCTTGCATCCGCTGAAAGCTGCTTCGCCAATTTCGGTAACGCTCTCGGGCAGCAGACATTCCTTGAGCACAGCGCATCCCTCGAACGCTCGTGCCCCGATGCCCTTCAGCTTCTTGGGCAGCTTGACGGTGGACAGGCGTGAGCATCCGCTGAAAGCGTCGTCAGCGATGGCGGTTAGCCCAGTGAAGTAGTACAGCTCGGCAAAGGAAGTGATGGCTTGGCCTTTGAATACATCACCCAGATCGGTGACGGCTGCTGCCTCGCCATAGGTGAACTTGCCATCGTTGTCGGTATCCCAATTCGCGAGGCAGAGCTTCTTCACCGTAGCGTTGGCGATGGGCATCGCGCGTGAAGAATAGTCTGCTGGCTCGAAGTTGATGATGGCTTCCTGTCCGTTGGCATAACCGCCGCTGGAACCACCTATGCCTTGCGAGCCGGGGTTCATCTTGTTCAGGGCATAGTAGCCGTCGCTCGAACCGCCCCAACCCCAGTTGATGTGGAAGCAGCCGTCCTTGTAACCGTCGCCGACGAAAGCATGTCCGCCCTCGTCGTTCGAGCCGCTGAGGTAGAACGGGCGTCCCTGCACCAACTCATTGTAGAGCAATGCGTCCCACGTGTCGTCGTTGTAGTTGCCGGAATAGGCATATTTCGCTGCTGTGCCGTAGCCGAAATATGTGTTGACGGCATCGTCCACGTCGCTCGAGTATGCGCCTGAGCCGGAGTTGGAATAGTCCATCTGCACGCTGACGCCGCAGTAGAGCATCAGTTGAGCCACCGCCTTCTTCTGGATGGCTGTTGCGCCGTTGCCATAGCTTTCGAGCATGTGATCCCAGTCAATGGGCGAGTTGGCAGGAATGCCGTTGACATGCAGCTGGCCGTAGGACTCGTCATTCTTGCGAGCCGTGTAGGCCGGAATAGCCGCCTGTGTCTCGGTGACTGATTTGTCGCGCTGGTAGTAGAGCAGCTGTGCCATGGCGGTAGCTACGCAGCCGGTGACAGACTTGCCATACGTCCAGTAGTCAGGGCATAGGTCGTTGTATGGCGACCCTTGGTTCCACTTCGTCGTCACCATTGGCTCGATGGCCGAGTGTGACGTCACGCGTCGTGGAGCGGCATGTGGCTTCGTCTGGATCTCGGCGATGTATTCGGCGTGTTTGTCGAGCCAGTACTGCATATTGCAGGGCAGCTGCTCGTAGTCGAAGTCGCCGTTGTCGGTATATCCCAGCACGCCTTCGATCTCATCGTCGCCCGCCACGATGACGAAACCTTCGTTGTCGCCGCGACTGAAGACATAGTAGAGCTCGTTGGCCAGCGGTGCTACAATCCTTTTGCGCGACGGTGCCAGCTTCCGGGCATTAGTGATGGGTGCCAGCCGTCGGCTGCCGCCTTTGTCGAGAAGGTACTGCTCGGCTTTCTTCTGAGCTTGCTCTCGCGTGATGGGGTCGGCGCTGGCGGTCAGGGTCAGCATCAGACACGCAGCGAGCATAATGATTTTCTTTTCCATGATTGAAGTATTTGTATTTAGTTAGTTTTGCGTCGCAAAGATACGCCTTTTTTGAAGAACAAAGAAAAATGAACATAGAAAAATCATTAATAAGGTGAAAAAAGCCGTGGAAACGCTAAAAACCTTGATGATAGGACCTCGGTCATGAAACTTTTCCTTATCTTTGCACCATGATTCACTACTCAAAAGGCGAAGATGCGCTCAACTCGTGGAGCCATGCCTTTGGCATCCTTCTGGGTGTCGTCGTGGGCTCTGTCTTCCTCGTCTGGTGCTTCCGCGCCGACGACAGTTGGGCCGGCACGGCCGTCATCCTCTATCTCGTTGGCATGATAGGCAGTTACGTCTGCTCGACAGTCTATCACGCCATTCCTGATTCGTGGCCTTCGCGCGAGGTTTGGCGCCGTTTCGACCATGCCGCCATTTACTGGCACATCGCCGGCTCTTACTCTCCCATCACGCTCATCGCCATGCGCGACGCCGGTTGGTGGGGCTGGGGCTTGTTCTGCTTCGTGTGGCTTGCCGCCATCGCAGGCACCATTGTCAGCTTCGTGCGTTTGAGCGAGCACAGCTACATCGAGACAGCTTGTTTCGTCCTTATGGGCCTCTCCTGCCTCGTCGCTTTCAAGCCGCTGATGGACTGCATAGAACCCGCCGCCGTGTGGTGGCTCATTGCCGAGGGCGTCAGTTACGTGACGGGCGCCGTTATCTACGCTTTCTCGCACAACAAACCTTACATCCATTCCGTATTCCATTTCTTTGTTCTCGCCGGTTCAGTTTGTCACATTGTGTGTGTGTGGAAGGTGCTTATGCAATACTTGTAACCACCTTAAACTATAATCTTTATACTTTAAACTAAAAAATTATTGATTTTTGTTTGCCATTAAAAATTTATTTGTAACTTTGCGCTGTCAAAAGCACTATTTATGCCTTAACGAATAACCTAACTTCTTTAATCCTAAACGTAAAAAACTATGGCTTACAAAGTAATCGACATCGAAGGCGTAGGTGAAGTCTATGCTGAGAAACTCGTTGCCGCCGGCATCGAAAAAGTAGAAGAACTCCTCGAAAAGTGCGCTACACCAAAGGGCCGTCAGGCTTTGGCAGAGGCCACGGGCATCAGCGACAAACTCATCCTGCGCTGGACCAATCATGCCGACCTCTTCCGCATCAAGGGCGTAGGTCCCCAGTTCGCCGAACTGCTTGAGGCCGCTGGCGTTGACACCGTTAAGGAATTCCGTCATCGCGTTCCCGAAAACCTGCAGCCCAAGCTTGAGGAGACCAACAACGAGAAGCACCTTGTCCGCCGCGTACCTTCCCTCAAGGAAGTTATCAAGATGGTGGAGCAGGCCAAGGAGCTCCCGCCCGTTGTCACCTACTAATACTACTTCGCACCAATAAACTTAAAGGGTTCGGGCCAAAACTGTTATAGCTTTTGGCCCGAACCCTTGTCGCTTTTTAATCAACCCCTTAAGGCTTACTTCTGTCGGATGAAGATGTTGATGGGAGTGCCGGTGAAGTTCCATCGCTCGCGAATCTGGTTTTCGAGGAAGCGGCGATAGGGCTCCTTGATGTACTGCGGCAGGTTGGCGTAGAAGACAAACGACGGTATGCGCGTGTCTGGAAGCTGCGAGCAGTATTTGATCTTGATGTATTTGCCCTTCATGGAGGGTGGGGGATAGGCTTCGATGAGCGGCAGCATCTCCTGGTTCAGCTTCGTCGTGCCGACGCGGGCGCTGCGGTGCTTGGCCACGGCGGCTGCAGCCTCCAACACTTTGAAGATGCGCTGCTTGGTGAGCGCCGAGGCAAAGATGATGTCGAAGTCGGTGAACGGTGCCATGCGTTCGCGGATAGTGTCCTCGAAATATTTGATGGCCGTGTTGGACTTGTCCTCGACCAGGTCCCATTTGTTGACCACTACGACAAGACCCTTCTGGTTGCGCTGGATGAGCTGGAAGATGTTCAGGTCCTGCGCTTCGATGCCGCGTGTGGCGTCGAGCATGAGGATGCAGACATCGGAGTTTTCAATAGCGCGTATCGAGCGCATGACGCTGTAGAACTCGAGGTCCTCGTTGACCTTGGATTTGCGACGGATGCCGGCGGTATCGACCAGCAGGAAGTCGAAGCCGAACTTCTGATAATGGGTATAAATACTGTCGCGCGTGGTGCCGGCGATATCAGTTACGATGTGGCGTTCCTCGCCGATGAAGGCGTTGGTGAGGCTCGACTTGCCTACGTTGGGTCGTCCCACGACGGCGATGCGCGGCAGGTCGAGTTCTTCGGCAATGTCATCCACTTTGGGCAGTTTCTCGAGGACGAGGTCGAGCAGGTCGCCCGTGCCGCTGCCTGTGGCAGAGCTGATGCAGAAGGGATCGCCGAGGCCGAGGCTGTAGAACTCGGCGGCTTGCCATTGCTGGTCGTTGTTGTCGGTCTTGTTGGCCACAAGAATCACGGGCTTTTCCGTGCGTCGCAGGATGGCGGCCACGGCTTCGTCGAGATCAGTGACGCCCGTGTTGATGTCCACGAGGAAGAGGATGACGTCAGCTTCTTCGGTGGCGAGGGTCACTTGCTTGCGGATCTCCTCCTCGAAGATGTCATCTGAGTTGACGACCCAGCCGCCGGTATCGACGACGGAGAACTCACGACCCACCCACTCGCACTTGCCGTACTGGCGGTCGCGTGTGGTGCCTGCCTCGTCAGAGACGATGGCATGACGGGTCTTGGTCAGGCGGTTGAAGAGAGTGGATTTGCCCACGTTGGGGCGTCCTACGATGGCTACGAGCATTATTTAAGAGTGAAAAGTGAAAAATGAAAAGTGAAAAATAAGAGTTACTTAGGAGAGGGCGAAGAGAGAAAAGTGATAAGTGAAGGAGTGAAAAGTGAAAAATAAGAGTTATTTCATCTAAGGAAAGTGGAATATTTATTTTTCGCTTTTCACTCTTTCATTTTTCATTAATTAAGGTCATACCCGAACTGCTTCATCGCTTTCTCGGAGTTGCGCCAGTCCTTATCGACCTTGACGAAGCATTGGAGGTAAATCTGTTTGCCGAAGAAGCGTTCGAGCTCGCGGCGTGCTTCGGTGCTGACGCGTTTGAGGGCCACGCCCTGGTGCCCGATGATGATGCCCTTCTGGCTTTCGCGCTCCACGTAGATGACGGCCTCGATGCGTATGAGGTTATCGCTCTCTTTGAATCGCTCGACGACGGGCTCGACGGAATAAGGTATCTCCTTGTCGTAGTAAAGCAGGATCTTCTCGCGGATGATCTCAGTGACGAAGAAGCGTGCGGGTTTGTCGGTCCACGTGTCCTTGTCGAAGTAAGCGGGCGACTCGGGCAGCAGCTCCTTGATGCGGTTGAGGACCTGGTCCACGCCGAACTTGTGCAAGGCGGAGATGGGGTAGATTTCGGCTTTCGGGAGGATGGCATGCCATTCTTCGACCTTAGCTGCCAACTGTTGCTGAACACTTCCCTCGCCTTTCGGAGAGGGATCAGGTGTGAGGCTGTCAATCTTATTGATGAGCACGAGGACGGGCACGTCCATGTGTGCTACTTTCTCGATGAAATCGGCGTTTTTGTCGGGCGTCTCCACCATGTCAGTGACGTAAAGCAGCACATCGGCATCCTGCAGGGCGCTCTCTGAGAACTGGAGCATTTGCTCCTGCAGCTTGTAGTTGGGCTTGAGGACGCCGGGCGTGTCGGAGAAGCAGATCTGCATCTCGGGCGTGTTCACGATGCCCATGATGCGGTGGCGCGTCGTCTGAGCCTTGAAGGTGGCAATAGAGATGCGCTCGCCCACGAGAAGGTTCATGAGCGTCGATTTGCCGACGTTAGGATTGCCGACGATGTTGACGAAACCGGATTTATGCATAAAGTGAAAAGTGAGGGAATGAAAAGTGAAAAATCACTTTTTCATTGTTCATTTTGGATCGTAACCCCACTTCATGTAAGCTGCGCCCCATGTGAAGCCGGCGCCGAAGGCTGTGAAGATGAGGTTGTCGCCCTTGCGGAGCTTCGATTCGTAGTCCCAAAGGGCCAGGGGCAGGGTTCCGCTCGAAGTGTTGCCGTACTTCTGGATGTTGACCATTACCTTGTCCATGGGCATCTCCAGTCGTTTGGCCACGGCCTCGATGATACGGATGTTGGCCTGATGTGGCACAATCCATGCGATGTTGTCCTTGTTCAGTCCGTTGCGCTCGGCGATGAGTGCCGTGGCGTCGGACATGTTTGTGACGGCAAACTTGAACACGGTGCGCCCCTCCTGATGAACGAAGTGCATCTTATGCTCCAGCGTGAAGTATGAAGGTGGCGTGGCCGAACCGCCGGCTTTCTGCACGAGGAACGGCAGACCCTGTCCGTCGGTGCGCAGGTAGCTGTCCTGCCATCCCAGGTCCTCGGTCGTGGGTTCCACGAGCACTGCTGCGGCGCCGTCGCCGAAGATGGGGCAGGTCTGGCGGTCGGTGTAATCGACGATGCTCGACATCTTGTCAGCACCGATGACGACGATCTTCTTGTAGCGACCGCTTTCTACCATGCAGGCTGCGGTGTCCATGGCGTAGAGCCATCCCGAGCAGGCCGCAGACATCTCGAAGGCATGGGCGTTTGTCATGCCGCATTTGCCGAGGACGATGCTGGCCGTTGAGGGGAAATGGTAGTCGCCGGTGGATGTTGAGCAGATGACGGCATCAACGGTCAGCGGGTCGGTGCCCGTCTTCTCGAGCAGCTGCTTCACCGCCTTGCGAGCCATAAAACTGGTGCCGAGGCCTTCCTCGTTGAGGATTCGGCGCTCTTTGACGCCGATGCGCGTCATGATCCACTCGTCGGTGGTCTCGACCATTCGGCTCAGTTCCTCATTATTCAATATATAATCAGGAACGTAGCCTCCTATGCCTGTGATGATGGCATGAAGTTTTTCCATAATAAAAAGAATTCACAATTCACAATTCATAATTCACAATTAGGTCCTTGCTTGGACTTCCCAGCGAAGATGTTCGACAGGGCTTGTGAATTTTGAATTATGAATTGTGAACTGTTAATTGTCAATGAAATAGTTTACGCTTCTTCCTTCTCGATGGCTACCTTGCCGCGATAGTATCCGCAGGCGGGGCAGACGGTGTGATAGATGTGGAATTCGCCGCAGTTGGGGCAGACGGCCAGAGCGGGAGCTACGGCCTTGTCGTGTGTACGGCGCTTGAGCGTACGTGTCTTGGATTGTCTTCTTTTAGGATGTGCCATTTTATTCTAACGTTTAAAGTTTATAGTTTATCGTTTGTCGTTGTCGAGCAATGCTTTCAGTGCGTCCCATCGCGAGTCGTTCGGTTTGTCGTCCTCGTCCTGCTCTTGGGCAAAGAGTTGGTTGACCTCTTCAGAGCACTGCCCATCTGGATGGACATGATAAATGGGAATGTCGAGTGCGATGATCTCGTAGAGGTTCCATGCCACATCGACTTCGGGCTCCGTCTCTGGTACCGTAATGACCTCGCCATCGTCATCGTACTGTTCTCCCAGCTTGACTGTGATGGCGGCCTCGGTGTCAATGGGTTGTGTCATCGGTTCGAGACATCTGTTGCACGGAATGCTAACGTCACCCTTGACCTGGAAGTGCAGCTCGAAAGCGCCCGACTTTCTGTTCACCCGCAGCGTTACGTCGAGGTTCCCGTGCTGTATTTCCTGTTCATCAAGCGCGTCAAAGAACGCATCGTCCAGCTGCCAGTTGAAGGTCGCGCCATAGCTCGGCAAAGCCGTCAAATTGATCTTAAAACGTCCTGATGTGTCCATACGGGCTGCAAAGGTAGGGCTTTTTTTTTGAGTGACAAAGGATTTCGGCTAATTTTTCTTTAATTCGATGCGGAAAGTGGTTCCTTTGCCTATTTCTGAGGCCTTGACGAAGATTCTGCCGCCATGATATTCTTCTACAATGCGTTTCGCCAGCGACAGTCCGAGCCCCCATCCGCGTTGCTTGGTGGTGAAGCCTGGTTGGAAGACATTCTTGAAGTTGCTCTTCTGTATGCCTTTGCCCGTGTCGGCCACTTCCACGACGATGTGCTGCGCCTCTTCGAAGGCGCTGATGTTGATGTCCCCGTGCCCGTCCATGGCATCGACGGCGTTCTTGCAGAGGTTCTCCACGACCCATTCGAAGAGCTGTGCCGAGAGGTTGGCGTAGATGGGCTGCTCCGGCAGGTTCGTCGTGATGTTGACGTGGTTGCTTGTGCGGCGGTCGATGTAGTCGGTGACGTGGCTGATGATCTCGTTGAGGTTCTCGGGTTTGGGTTCTGGGCGCGAGCCTATCTTTGAGAATCGTTCGGCGATGATCTGCAGTCGGCTGACGTCCTTTTCCATTTCGGGCAACAGCTTGTCCTCGGGGTACGTCTCGTGCAGCACTTGCGTCCATGCCATGAGCGACGAGATGGGTGTGCCCAGCTGATGTGCCGTTTCCTTGGACAGCCCCACCCACACTTTGTTCTGTTCGGCGCGTTTGCTGCTGAGGAGGGCGAAGATGGCCACGACGACAAAGATCAGGACGATGCCCAGTTGGATGTAGGGATAGCGTGCCAGACGTTTGAGCATGATGCTCTCATCGTAGCAGATCTCCATGAACTCGTTGTCGTCGAGGCTGATGCGTATGAGGTTGCCCTGCGCCTTCATGCGGCTGGCCATCTTGAGCACGATGCTTTCAACTTCTTCGGGCGACTTGGCGCGCACCTCGAGGTTGCGGTAGGTTTGCACAGTGCCGTCCGTGGCGATGACGATGACGGGTATGGTGTGATTGCCGTTGATGACCTTCAGCACGAGCGAGAGATCGGTCTGTTCGTCGGCCTGTTCGAGCGAGCGCATGGCTTCGGCCCACACTTCCATCTTGCGCTGCTCTTCCTGAGCGAGATCGTTGACGAGGAAATGTGACCACGTGAGTGAAAGCGCGCAGATCACTACGGCTGCGCACATGAGCAGGATTTTCACCTGCCGCATTCTGTCAGTCCAAGGCATTTATGGGTCTTTTTTCTTAAAGAAACGAAATAGTAGGCCGTTTTAGTGTGTAGTTTGAAGAAAAAAGTGTAATTTTGCGCCGATGAAACGCATTTTTCTACACCTTATATATAATATAGCCGCCGTCACGTGCCTCTTCGCCGTCTCTTCGTGTTATCACGAGGTGGACACTTGGGACCATCCTAAGAAAACGATGGACCGCACGCTGATCTTCTACATGGCGGGCGAGAATTCGCTGTCGCGCTACGTGGCGGCTGATTCCGTCGAGATGGCCGCAGGCTTGGCACAGGTGCCTGAAGGTTGCCGCATCGTCCAGTTCCTCGATGATGCCAGGTCCAGCCGCATCTGTGTCGGCACCCGTGAGCACCCCTTCGAAACGGTGCAGGTCTTCCCGCGCAATATTTGTTCGACCGACAGCGCTGACATGGAGATGGTGCTGTCCTACATCTTCAAGCGCTATCCTGCCGAGAGCTATGGCCTCGTCATGTGGAGCCATGCCTCGGGGTGGGTGTTCTTCCACAACCGTCCAGGTCGCCAGCGTGCCCAGAACGCTCCGCGCCGCACGTTCGGCATCGACAACAGCCGCCGCTCGTCCATCATCAACACTGGTGTTCAGATGGACGTGACGACGTTGGCGCGCGTGCTGTCCCATCATCCCCATTTCGACTACATCTTCTTCGACGCCTGTTTCATGCAGTGCATCGAAGTGGCTTACGAGCTGCGCGACGTTGCCGACTGGGTCCTGGGCTCGCCTGCCGAGATACCCGGCGACGGTGCGCCATACACCGACATCATGCGTGCGCTCGCTTCCGTCGAGGTGGCGCCTAACCAGATCTTGCAGCCCTACTACGACTACTACGTGACCGGTTTCGGCCACATGTCCTACCATGGTGCCCTCCTCTCGGCTGTGAAGACTTCCGAGCTCCCCGGCCTTGCGGCAGCCACGAAACCCCTGCTGCGTCGCCTTCTTGCCGGCCGCCAGCTGCTCGACTGCAGCGACGTCCAGCGCTATTGTCCTCTCGACAGCTCTCAGCAGTTCACCGAGTTCTACGACATGGCCAACGTGCTCTACAAGCATGTCTCTGCCGACGAATATGCGCTGTGGCAACGGTCGCTGGAGCGTGCTGTGCCCTATCGCTACCTCTCGTCGCGCTGGTCCACGGGCACGCCACGCTATAGTCCCATGCTCGTTGATGATCCCGATCATTGTGCTGCCGTCTCCATGTACGTGCCGACAGCTTTCTACGACAACCTCTGGTGGGTGGCCGATGATTTGACATTATATAATTGGACCGACGAGTACCACCAGCTGAAGTGGTACGATGCCGTCGGCATGAGCGAAACAGGATGGTAAGCTATGGCAGCGCGTAACGATCAGTTTAAGCCCACGTTCACCGAAGAGGAGCGCCAGGAGTGCTTTCAGTGGTTTGAGCAGCACATGGATGAGTTGCCCCGGGAGTTTCATGCCATACGTTCCATCCGTATCCTCGACCTCCCGCTGACGATCCGTAGTATGATGACCAAGCTTAGTCGTCGCAGACTGCTCGATGGCACGTTCTCCGGCCAGTTCTCCCTCCTGTTGCTCATCCGCAGGCATCTCATTGAGGACGGACTGCTCGTAGCGAAACAGGAATGAAGCATCACCTAACCATCAATCACATCATCAATATGTTATTCTCAAAACAAACCTATATCGATCGCCGCAACGTCCTGCGCCAGCGCGTGGGCCACGGACTGATCATACTATTTGGCAACAACGACTCGCCCGTCAACTATCCTAGCAACGGCTATAAGTTCCGCCAGGACAGTTCATTCCTCTATTACTTCGGCCTTCAGCGCGACGGACTCGTCGGCGTCATCGATGCCGACTCGGGCGATGAATGGCTCATCGGCAATGATATCGACATCGAGGACATCGTGTGGTTCGGCAGCGTGGACAGCGTAGCTGACATGGCCGAGCAGACCGGTGCCACCAAAAGCGCTCCCATGAGCCGTCTCGAGAGCCTCATCATGGATGCCCGCGACCGCGGACGTCAGATCCATTTCCTGCCGCCCTATCGCCACGACATCATGATCCAGCTCATGGACCTCACCGGCATCCATCCGCGCGACCAGCGTGCAGCTGCCAGCCAGCAGCTCATC
>JAEEHP010000163.1 GCA_016280855.1 Bacteroidaceae bacterium | reverse complement strand
TACACCAAGGTTCCCGACTTTGAGGACTACGGAGCGGGTTGCGTGTTGCTGGCCGCTGTGGAGTACTATAAATTGATAAAGGAGAACACTTCGCAGGCAGGTGCTCGATGGTGGTGGCTGGGTTCGGCTGTCACAGAGCCGGGACTGCGTTGGCAGATGCAACAGATGGCATCTCACGGCATCCGAACCCTGGAGATAACGCCTCTGTATGGCGTACAAGGCAACGACGCCAACAACATCCCCTTCCTTTCTCCAAAGTGGATGAAAATGCTGGACTTTACCATCCGCGAAGGCAAACGACAAGGCATACAGATAGACATGAACCTCGGAACAGGGTGGCCTTTCGGTTCTCCTGAAACGCCTCTCTCCGAAGCGGCCTGCAAGCTCGTGGTAGTCGATACGCTCGTCGACAGCAAACAAGCCAAAAGTATCGTCTTGCCTGCTCCAAAGAAAGAACAACCATATGCTCGCCTGATAGTGCAAAAGGACTTCAAGAGCAAGGTGAAAGGCAAGCGCAGAGTCATCGCCCTCTATGAAAGCCGAACGCGGCAAAAGGTGAAAAGGGCTGCTCCGGGCGGCGAGGGATACGTCATAGACCACTTCGACTCGGTAGCCGTAGCTCATTATCTGATGCGTTTCGACCGAGCCTTCAAGGCCTCCGGCGTATCTCTGCCGGCCACTTTCTTCAATGATTCCTACGAGGTGTTCGGTGCGGATTGGACGCCGACGCTGCTCAGCGAGTTCCATGCTCGCCGAGGCTACAGGCTGGAGGACAAGTTGCAGGAGTTTGTCGATGGTGATGCTCAAGTTATTAGTGACTATCGCGAAACGCTCTCCGACCTTCTGCTGAATAACTTCACAGAGCAATGGGTGAGGTGGAGCCACGAGCGCGGCGTGAAGGTGCGGAACCAGGCGCACGGTTCGCCAGCAAACCTCATCGACATTTATGCTGCAGTTGACATTCCGGAGATAGAAGGCTTTGGCCTTTCCGACTTCGGCATCAAGGGCTTGCGCACCGACCCCGGTATGACGCGCAAGAACTTCTCCGACCTCTCGATGCTGAAGTATGCCTCTTCCGCTGCCCACATTACAGGCAAGAGGTTGGTGTCGAGCGAGACGTTCACATGGTTGACGGAGCACTTCCGCACCTCCCTCTCGCAGATGAAGCCCGACCTCGACCTGATGTTCTGTGCCGGTGTGAACAGGATGTTCTTTCATGGTGCGTGCTATTCTCCGAAAGACGACCCGTGGCCAGGCTGGCGCTTCTATGCTTCGGTCGATATGTCGCCCACCAACTCCATCTGGCGCGACGCATCGATGCTGACCGGCTACATCGATTATTGCCAGCAACGTCTGCAAGAAGGAGAGCCCGACAATGACTTCATCGTGCTGTTGCCCGTGAGGAACATGTGGCGGACGAACCTTCAAAACCGGCTGATGCTGTTCGAGATAAACTCAATGGACAAGAAGGCACCCGAGTTCATCGCCTCGATAATGAAGATTGACTCCCTGGGCTACGACTGCGACTACATATCCGAGAAGTATCTGCTCAGCACATCCTTCACGGACGGCAAACTGCAGACGGCGGCTGGGACTCGCTATGCTGCGCTCATCTTGCCGCCGGGCTGCATCCTCAGCAAAGCCGCGCAGAAGCATTTGGAGCGGTTGAAGCATCAGGGCGCACACATTATATATAATATAGAAGAGCAGGAGCTGGCGAAATATGCTAAGGCAGAAGAACTGCGAACTGCGCTCCACATGAAAATGATACGCAGGAAAGTAGGCGACAGTTATCGCTATTTTGTGTCGAACCTTACGCCAAATGATGTAGAGAGAGAGGTAGCTCTTGCTGCGACAGGCAGCAAAGTCAGCGTCTCGCTCCGTAGTGGGGAGAGTTGCTTCATCGATGCTTTGCCTAATGGCAAAACCACGGTGGTTTTTCCGGCCGGTGAGTTGCAGCCCGGTCGTGGGCGAACGGAAAGGAGAGAGGCAGCGCTCCTTGCCGACCTGACAAGCAACAAGTGGTCGCTACGTTTCATAGAGTCTCAGCCTACCTTTGATGAAGAAATAACCCTCGACGGGCTCAAGACGTGGGAGGCTTTGCCCTATGACAGCATAAACACGCTCATGGGCACCGGCGTTTATGAAACAACGTTCAACCTCTCTGCCGCCGATGCTGCGAGGGGGAGCTATCAACTCGACCTAGGTGATGTGAGAGAGTCAGCACGCGTCTATATCAACGGCACCTATGTGGGCTGTGCTTGGTGCGTGCCGTTCACGCTGGACTTCGACGGCTTGCTTCGCGAGGGCGAGAACTCCATACGCATCGAGGTGACGAACCTTCCCGCCAACCGCATCGCGGAGTACGACCGACAGGGCATCAAGTGGCGCAAGTTCAACGAGATAAATGTGGTGGACATCAACTACAAACGTACCACCTACGCAGGCTGGATACCTATGCCATCGGGCCTGAACTCGTACGTGAGAATATACACATTGAAACCATGAAAAGGATATTTATTCTGTTGCTCATATTGACATTTGCCTTGGCCAATAATGCAAAGCCCAAGAGACAGCAAGTTTTATGGCCTGACGGTAGTCCGATGGACGCTTTCTTCCAGGATACAAAGAAAGTGGACGTTGAGGCGCTTGGTAAGCAATACGTGATAACAGACTACGGCGTAAAGAAGGACTCAACGCTTGTGCAGACAAAAGCTATACAGGCCGTGATAGATCTATGCGCCAGTGAGGGCGGCGGTGTAATCGTGATTCCTGATGGAACGTTCCTTTCCGGGTCGCTCTTCTTCAAGCAAGGCACCCATCTTTACGTCAAGGGAAGACTGAAAGGTTCGGACCGTATACGCGATTTCCGACTGCTGGAGACGCGTATGGAAGGGCAGACGTTGCAGTACTTCGCTGCCCTCATCAATGCCGACGGAGTGGATGGCTTCTGCATCACAGGCGACGGAGCGAAGACCGACTGGGCGGAGACGCCGAACGAACTGGGCTTCACTTCGCAGCAGAGTTGCATCGATGGCAATGGCTTCATGTACTGGGAGGAGTTTTGGCTGAGGCGGATGTACAACAAGGCCTGCACCAACCTCGAGGCTATGCGCCCCAGGCTCGTCTATCTGTCGAACTGCAGGAACGTGACCGTGCAGGACGTCAACCTCATCAACTCGCCCTTTTGGACCAACCATCTCTACCGTTGCGACCACGTGCGTTACCTCGACAACTTCATCTACGCGCCGACGAAAGGTGTCGTCCCTCCTGGCGACACCAAGCAGCACGGTGCCCCATCGAGCGATGCCATCGACCTCGATGTGTGCCACGATGTATTGGTGCACGGCTGCTACATGCAGGTGAACGACGATGCCGTGGTGATAAAAGGCGGCAAGGGCACGTGGGCAGACAAGGCTCCAGAAAATGGTCCCGTATATAACGTGCTGGTGAAACAGTGTCGCTACGGAAAGGCGCACGGATGTCTGACGCTCGGTTCGGAGTCGGTACACGACTGGAACATCGTGCTCTCCGACATAACGGTCAGAGGTGTTAACCGTGTGCTTTGGCTGAAGATGAGGCCCGACACACCTCAGCACTACGAGAGGATACGCGTAGAGAACGTCACGGGCTCGTGCACTTCCTTCCTCGTGGTACGCCCTTGGACGCAGTTCTTCCAGCCAGGCGACCGGGAGGATATGCCGCTCTCCATGTGCAACGATATCACCTTCAAGGACATTGATGTCGACACACAGGATTTCTTTGACGTAGGTACGTCGGACAAATACAAACTCCTGAACTTCACCTTCGACAATTGCAAGGTCCGCGACAAGAAGCAGTCGTTCAACCCGACGATGATAGAAGGTTGCGTGATCAGGAAATTATATATCAACGGAATAGAAAAGTAACGAACCATGAAGAAGACAAAGGCTATCATCCTGCTGACGTGGGTGCTCTCAATCGTCGGCATTACGCAGATATCATCCCAGACCATCAACTTGAGTGGAAAATGGCAGTTCCGTTCCGAACGCGAGCAAGGCACGGTGACGCTGCCTGGCTCTATGCTGACCAACGGCAAGGGCGACCCTCTGAGCGTCAACACGCGATGGACTTGCTCGCTCTACGACTCCAGCTTCTTCTTCAATCCCTACATGGAGAAATACCGCGTGGAGGGGAAGATGAAGTACCCCTTCTTCCTGACTCCCGAACGCCACTACGTAGGCAATGCCTGGTACGAGCGTACGGTGGACGTTCCTGCGTCGTGGACCGGTCGGCCTGTGACACTTTACCTTGAACGCCCACATATCGAGACGACAGTGACGCTGAACGGACATGAGGTGGGACACCAGATGTCACTCTCCGTACCGCATCAGTTCGACCTCACACCTTATATAAAATATGGCGCCCAGAACACGTTGAGCATCAAAGTGTACAACGGTATTGAGAATGTCAGTGTGGGGCAGGACTCCCACTCCGTGACGGACCAGACGCAAGGCAATTGGAACGGTATCGTTGGCAGGATTGAGCTGCAGGCGGGGCCGGCCATCTGGCGCAAGCGCGTGCTTCCCCACCTCGAGGATGGCACGATAGACATCATCATCAACGACTCCACCTACCGCCTCGCCTTAGGCGACGACACCCTGCGGTGGGACGAGTTTCACCCGCAACTCTACACGCGGACGGTCACCTACCAGGGCGTACCCGTCAGCGTGACTTTCGGACTACGTGAAATATGTGCCCGGGGACAGCAACTCTACATCAACGGACGTCCGCTCTTCCTCCGCGGAACGGTAGGTAACTGCACGTTCCCCGAAACGGGCTACCCACCTACAGACGAAGCGTCGTGGGAGAGAGTGCTCCGCAAGTGCAAAGAGTATGGGCTCAACCACATTCGCTTCCATTCCTATTGTCCGCCGGAAGCGGCTTTCTGCGTGGCCGACCGGCTGGGTCTCTACCTGCAGCCTGAAGGTCCCTCCTGGCCTAACCACGGCGTGAGGCTGCGCAGAGGGATGCCCATCGACCAGTATCTTTTGGACGAAGGATTGAGAATCATCGATGCCTACGGACATCATCCGTCGTTTTGCATGATGGCGGCAGGCAACGAACCTGCCGGAGACTGGATGCCGTACTGCCAGAACTGGGTGAAGACGATGCGGGAGTACGACCCCAACCGCATCTACTGCGCTGCCTGCGTGGGCGGTGGCTGGGCTTGGGAAGAGGGGTCGGACTATCATGTCAAGTCCGGAGCAAGAGGCTTGGACTGGGATAAGCGAGCGCCGCACAGCGACGATGACTACTATCAGCTGCTGCAGTATCCCGTCAACTACAAGAAGGAGGAGCCCAACACGGACCCGGTCGTGGCTCATGAAGTGG
Source organism: Bacteroidaceae bacterium (assembly GCA_016280855.1). Taxonomy (GTDB): domain Bacteria; phylum Bacteroidota; class Bacteroidia; order Bacteroidales; family Bacteroidaceae; genus Physcousia. The sequence goes on along the minus strand of JAEEHP010000163.1, from coordinate 437 downwards.
GACAATGGTGCGTCTTCCCCGACTTCAAGGAGATACCGCAGTACACGGGCGTTTATAAGGCACGCAACTTCGAGATTTTCCAGGACCTGCTGCGCGACAATGGCATGGCTGAGCAGGCAGAGTGCTTCCTCATGGCTAGCGGACGCCTGCAGGTGCTTTGCTACAAGTACGACATAGAACGCAACCTGCGCACCAAGGACTACAGCGGCTTCCAGCTGCTCGGGCTGAACGACTACAGCGGACAGGGTACGGCGCTCGTGGGGCCGCTGAACGTGCATTGGCGCGAGAAGGGCTACTGCACCAAGGAGGACTGGACGGAGTTCTGTTCGCCCATCGTCCCTTTGGCCAAGTTCCCTCGCTTTGTCTTTACCAACGACGAGACGCTGCGCGTTCCCATCGAGGTCTATAATGCATCAGAGAGAGCAATCGCGGATGCC
>JAEEHP010000162.1 GCA_016280855.1 Bacteroidaceae bacterium | reverse complement strand
CATCCGGGGTAACTTCGAGGCACTTTGGCAGTTGATGGACCAGCGTTACTGTTTCTTCGACTACAAGAAAGAACAGCTCGGTGTGGATTGGGATGAGATCCATGAGCGATATGCTGCTAAACTCAGTCCCGACATGAGCAGCCAACAGCTCTTCGAAGTCCTCTGCAACATGATTGGAGAGCTACGTGACGGTCATGTCAACCTCTCTGCGGTCTATGACCTCGGACGCAACTGGTCCTATTATGAGGACTACGACCGCAATTACGATGCCGAGGTCGTGGAGCAGTATCTCGGTAAAGGCAACGACTATCTCATCGCTTCGTCCCTCAAATACCGTATTCTCGACGACAACATCGCATACGTCAGGTGTGAATCGTTCGAGAATCCCCTCGGCGATGGTAACCTCTCACTTATGTTCGACTATCTCAAAGGATGCAATGGGCTGATTCTCGATGTTCGGAACAACGGTGGTGGAAGCCTCGACACGGCAGACAAGCTCGCCAGCCGTTTCACCAACGAGAAAACGCTCGTCGGCTATGTCTATCATAAGACCGGTAAAGGGCATAACGACTTCTCCAAGCCGGAGCCGGTCTATGTCACACCCAGCGATGGGGTCAGATGGCAGAAGAAAACGGTGGTGCTAACCAACCGCGAGACTTTCTCTGCTGCCAACGACCTGGTCAAGTCGATGAAGTGTTTCCCGAATGTCACTGTCTTGGGCGACACCACAGGCGGTGGAAGTGGCATGCCGTTCAATCAGGAACTACCCAACGGATGGGGACTCCGGTTCTCTGCTGTCGTCTTCCTCGATGCAAATCGTAATCACACGGAATTCGGTATCGCTCCCGACATCTCCGTCTCTATCAACCCCGACGACGTGTCCAAAGGCAATGACACCATCATCGAAGCTGCCCGTTCCTTCCTGAACAACAGCCTTTCTGATTAGGTCTTTCAATCTCCGTATGTAGCCCGATAGAACATCGGATGTGAGTCGTTCCGAATGTAGCCCGATAGGACATCGGCTGGGGGCGTGGTCGTCCCGACCGCGTCAAGAGTCGAGGGCTCGATGCCCGATGACGCTTGTCTTCTTGTCTTCTTGTCTTCTCGTAAGTAATTAATCGTAAATCGTAAATAGCCATCACGCTTGACCAGGACATAAAATTCATCCAGGGAGTCGGACCTAACCGGGCTGACCTGCTGAAGAAAGAACTCGACATCACTACGGTGGGCGATGTGCTTGCTTATTACCCTTATAAATATATCGACCGAACCAAATTTTACCGTATCTCCGAAATCAACGGCAATATGCCGTATGTCCAGCTGGTCGGACAGATTATCTGCTTCGACAAGGTTGGTGAGGGTAGGGCCCAGCGTCTGGTGGCCAACTTCTCCGACGGTACCGGTACCATCGACCTTGTCTGGTTCCAGGGACTCAAATACATTCCTCAGACTTATAAGCCCCGCACCACCTACATCATCTTTGGCAAGCCGCAGGTGTTCAAAGGGCGTATCAACGTGGCGCATCCGGAAATTGAACCGGTCGATATCTCGCAGTATGGCGACTCCACTGCCATAGCTTTCCAGAATTATCAGCGTCAGCTTTTCGAGGAGGATAACAGCGCAGTCAATCAGCACCATACATCATCATCTGCTCTACAGTCGCTCCGGCCTGCCTATAACACATCCGAACGTATGAAGAAACGGGGGCTGAACTCCAATGCCATGGCGAAAATCACGGCAAACGTGCTGAAGATGCTCACCCAACCCCTGCCCGAGACGCTCCCTCCGTTCCTCATCCAGCGTTATGGATTCATCTCCTACGATGAGGCGGTGCGTAACATCCATTACCCGTCCGATCCCGATATGCTGCGTAAGGCGCAGGCGCGCCTTAAGTTCGAGGAACTCTTCTACGTACAGATGAACATCCTTAAATACACGAAGGACCGGTCACGGAAAATCCATGGCATCATGATGCCGTTGGTCGGACAGCAGTTCAACGACTTCTATTATAATCACCTGCCGTTTCAGCTCACTAACGCACAGAAGCGGGTCATCAAAGAGGTGCGCGAGGATATCCGTTCCGGCAGGCAGATGAACAGACTCCTTCAAGGAGATGTGGGAAGCGGAAAGACGCTCGTAGCGCTGATGTGCATGCTTATTGCGGTCGGTAACCGCTATCAAGCGTGTATCATGGCACCGACTGAAATCCTCGCCGAGCAGCATCTGGAGACTCTTCGTAAGTTCCTCGGAGACATGCCTGTCAGGGTGGAACTCCTCACAGGCTCGGTGAAAGGGAAAAAACGTAAGGAGATTCTCAACGACTTGGCGATGGGAAATATCGATATCCTCGTCGGCACACATGCGGTTATCGAGGAGAAGGTGGTGTTCGCTAAACTGGGATTCGTCGTCATCGACGAACAGCACCGCTTCGGGGTGGCTCAAAGGGCGAAACTCTGGCATAAAAGCGACAAGGCTCCTCATGTTCTCGTCATGACGGCCACACCCATACCGCGAACGCTTGCAATGACGCTCTATGGCGACCTCGATGTGAGTGTCATCGATGAACTGCCTCCGGGCAGAAAACCTGTTCATACGGTTCATCAGTTCGATGCACATCATAAGGCACTCTACCAGCGGGTGAGACGTGAAATCGACCAGGGACGTCAGGTCTATTTCGTCTATCCGCTTATTCAGGAGAGCGAGAAAATTGACCTCAAAAATCTGGAAGAGGGATACGACACCATCTGCCGGGAATTTGCCGACTGTAAGGTCTCTAAAGTTCATGGGAAACTCAAACCTGCTGAGAAAGATGCGGAGATGCAGCGCTTCGCCAAAGGGGAGACACAGATTCTTGTGGCCACCACGGTCATCGAGGTGGGGGTGAATGTACCGAACGCATCGGTGATGGTCATCGAGAACGCCGAGCGGTTCGGACTCAGCCAGCTCCACCAGCTCAGGGGCAGGGTAGGGCGTGGCGCCGACCAGTCCTATTGTATCCTCGTCACGAAATTCCAGCTCTCCAACGAGACGAAGAAACGTATCCAGAT
>JAEEHP010000018.1 GCA_016280855.1 Bacteroidaceae bacterium | reverse complement strand
TAGCGACCGGCTATCTTCACGCTGTCGTTCAGCGATACCGCGAGGTCTAAGGAGCGACGGACATATTTCTCGGCATCGGCAGGCTGACGCGTCAGGACATAGATGGAGCCAAGGGTATTCAGCGAATAGACGAGGCGTTCCTTGTCGTCCAACTGCTCGTCGAGCTGTATGACTTTCGTGGCGGCGGCAAAGGCTTCGGCAAACATGCCGCGACGGACGTAGCAGATGGAGAGCTCGCTCAGGCAGTCGCTGTGTTTCTCGAGGTCTGAGGAATCGATGGCCTGGAGAAGATCCATGAAGTAGTCGGTAGCCTCGACAAAATCCGCACGACCCATCATCTCCTCGCCACGGTCGAAGAGCGTGTCGAACGGCACGGAGGTGTCGATGGCAGTGGATTCGAGGTCGGGAGAAGAAACGTGCGAATGTGTGCAGCCCAAAACGAGGGCCGCACACAAACACACAAAGTATAATATAAGGTATTTACTGAACTTCAACGAAATCAGTGGTTTCTTCGACAACGGGTTCGGGCTCGGGAGCTGCTGGCATCAGCAGGAACATGGAGACAATCAGCATGAAGTTGACGATGACATCAGCGAAGTAAACACCGACGCAGCAAGCGCATAAGCCGAGGATGGAGATGCCAATCATGGTGAGCGCCATGAGCAGGAGTTCCCAGAAATGGCCCTTCGTCATTTCCCACGAACGGCTGAAGGCTTCGCCGAAGGTAACGTTCTGAGTGGCAGCAAGGACGGGAGCGTACCACAGACGAATGGCAATCCAGATGCCCGGGAGGATGCAGAGGAGGCAACCCAAGGCGACGATGATGCCGTAAACGAACTCCACGCAGAAGAAAATGGCCAAGCTGTTGAGGTCAACCTTGAAGATGGAGCCCATCGTCTCGTAAGGCTTACCCTTGCAATAGGCGTTCACGTAGAGGTTGAAGCCGATGTAGCCGAGATAGATGGTCAGCAGGAAGCCGATGCTCACCAGGAAGTAGTTGACCTGCAGCACCTCTGACAGCATAGCCACCTGAGCGGTTGGGTCGCTGCTGTTGGTGATCAGATCGGCATAGCGCTCAGCATCGATGCTGACGCCAAAGCCGCTGACAAGGCTCGTCACGACGGAGAGGAGGACGAAGATGGGCCAGTGTTTTACGGCGAGGTCCCACGCCTTGGAGACGAGGTCTCCGATAACGATTTTGTTCATTTGACGAATAGGATTAAGGGTTAATATTTCTTATTCTTTATTCTTTTGACGTAAATAGGCCCGCTAAAGTTGCAGGGCAGGCACGATATTTCTCACCACGCCCCATAGGATGGAGAGGATGAGGATGACGAGAGCCGCCGTGGACGACAACTCACGCTTCCACAACCACCACGCCGCAACCAACGGAGCGCCGATGGCCAAGCCGGGGTTGAACCAGAAGGCCTCGGCCCACTGACCGTGACACAACGCCCACAGCATTCGCTGTCCCCCGCAGAAGGGACACTCGAGACCGGTGAAGATGTGGAAAGGACAGGGGAGCATACGAGTTGAGAGTTGAAAGTTGAAAGTTGAAAGTTTTGCGGTGCAAATTTACACTTTATTGTGTGAACAGCCAAAAGTAACCCTAAAAAACTACGATTTTGAATTGTACTTTTTCGTCTCGGCCACGATAACGCCTGCCAAAGCAAGCAATGAGATGAGGTTGGGGATCGCCATGAGGCCGTTGAGCAGGTCGGCAAGGTTCCAGACCACTGTCAGCTGCACCACGGCACCGATGAAGATGACGGCAACGTAGAGCAAGCGATAGATGATAAGGTACCGTTTGCCGCTGAGGTACTCCACGGCACGCTCGCCGTAGTAGCTCCAACCGAGGATGGTGGAGAAGGCGAAGGTGACGATGCCGAAGGTCAACAGCGGAGCCCCCACGACGGGAATCTTCTCGAAAGCCATCTTCGTCAGGGCACCGCCGTTGTGGTAGTCGATTTCGGGATAAGCCAGGATGCTGCTGACGAGCACCAGGCCGGTGAGGGCGCAGATGACGACGGTGTCCCAGAACGTGGCCGTCGAGGACACGAGGGCCTGGCGGACGGGATTGTCGGTCTTGGCAGCTGCAGCCACGATGGGTGCCGAACCCATACCGCTCTCGTTGGAGAACAGGCCGCGTGCGATGCCGTAGCGGGCCGTCATCATGATGGTAGTACCTGCGAAGCCGCCGCCGGCAGCTGCCGGGGTGAAGGCGCTGCGGCAGATCAGGCACAGCGCATCCCACATATAGGCTCCATTAATAAATAGGATATAGACGCAGCCAATAACATACAACAGCGCCATCAACGGCACGAAGGTAGAGCAGAAACGCGCGATGCCCTTCACGCCGAAGAGGATGACGAGGGCCGCCAGGGCGGCGATCACCCCACCCGACCACGCCATCGGCACGCCGTAGGTCTCGTAGCACAACAACGAGATGGCGTTGCTCTGCACGCTGTTGCCGATGCCGAAGGAGGCGAGGGCGGTGAGGACGCAGAAGGCCACAGCCATGCTCTTCCACCCTAAGCCGCGCTCCAAGGCGTACATCGGTCCGCCCAGCATCGTGCCGTCGCTGGTCTTCACGCGGTACTTGACGGCCAGCAGACCCTCGGCATATTTCGTCGAGATGCCCAACAGACCCGTCAGCCAGCACCACAGCACGGCACCGGGACCGCCTAAGGCCACCGCCGTAGCCACGCCGACGATGTTGCCCGTGCCAATGGTAGCAGCCAACGAGGTGGCGAGGGCACCGAACTGGCTCACGTCGCCCTCGGCATTCGTGTCGCGAGTGACGGACAGACGGATGGCATGGAAGATGCGGCGCTGCGGAAAGCGCAGACGGACGGTGAGATACAGATGTGTGCCAAACAGCAGCACGATCATGGGCCAGCCCCACAGCTGCGATGCGGCCTCGGCGATGATGGCGTTGATATCCATAATGGCGACGTTGGGCGTTCAACGAATAAGACTATGCGTCGGCGAAGACCCTGCCGTCGTCCAGCGTGATCTGGAGCTTGGTGTATTCGCTGTGGAAATCATGCTGCAGGCGGTCCAGGTAGCGACGGCTCTCCCAATGGCACATGGGCAGGTCGTGCAACAGGTAGTTGCCACAGGCTTCGGGACGTGTTGCCGGCACCTCGGTCTGCGTGAGGATCCATTCCAGACATTGGATGGTCAACTCACGCATGTCCTGAACGGAATAGTCGCCGGTCATGATGATATACATACCAGTCAGGCAGCCCATAGGACCGACATACACTACGTCGTCCTTGACCGCTGAGTTGCGGAACCAGGTGGCCATGAGGTGTTCCAAGCTGTGCATAGCAGCCGGCGCCACGGCAGGTTCCTTGTTGGGTTCGGTGATACGCAGGTCGTAAGTGGTGAAGCCCTTATCCTGTCGCGACACATAAATGCCGGGCTTCAGCTGCGTGTGGTCAATAGTAAAACTCTGAATGACTTCCATGAGAGGAGTTGAAAGTTGAAAGTTAAGGCCTCTCTCCCCGCTCTCCCCCAAAGGGAGAGTGCCTCGCTTCGCTCGAAAAAGCGGCAGTGGAGAGTTGAGGGCTGATATTTTAAAAGAATTCTATACTCGATTAGTAACTTCTCCCCCCTCCCTTGGGGAGGGGTTGAGGGTGGGCTCCCATCCCTATTCCTTAAACGGCAGCAGCGCGAAGCGTTCGGGAAGGGCGGCGAGGAAGCGGCGGGTGACATCGAAGCTGCGGCTGGCCATCTCGTCCCAGAAATTGAAGTACTGTTCGAGGTGATTGTCGGCACCCGGCGTGTCGCTGAGGATGCGGAAGCTCACGAAGGGCGTCTGCAACAGGTAACAGGTCTGAGCGATGGCCGCGCTCTCCATGTCCACAGCCAGCGCTTCGGGGAACTGTGCCTTGATGGCGTCGAGCTGATGGCGGTCGGTGATGAACTGGTCGCCGCTGACGATGAGTCCCTTGAAGATGTGCTCGCCGCAGGCCACCTCCGTCAGCTGCTCCTCGCTGCGGAAGCGGGCGGGAAGACCTTGGATCTGGCCATGCTCGCTGCCTGGGATAATGACATCGTGGTAAGCCGTCTGCGTGCTGACGACAACATCCATGACCTGCAAGCTGGCATCGATGCCGCCGGCGCAACCCGTCGAGATGATGCAGTCGGGCGCATAGCGACGGATGAGCACCGTAGTGCCTACGGCGGCGTTCACCTTGCCGATACCGCATTGCAGCAGGATCAGCGTGTTGGCGCCGAGGGTACCGACGACGAACTCGTAGCCGCCGTCGTGTTCTGTCTGTGGCGAGGCGAGCAGGCCGACCAACTGGTCGTGCTCCTTTGTCATCGCCGAAAGTATTCCTATTTTCATATCTTTTGAGTTAACTAATTCTTTATTTCTTTTGCAGGTAGCTTTTATTTTTCATTCTTCACTCTTCATTCTTCATTCTTCACTCCCCTCGCCCCGAAGTATCTCCGTTCAACACCCTTGAAGAGGATCATGGCCCAGAGCATGGCGAAGAAACAGACACCCGTGACGGCATTCTCGATGCCTAAGGGCGCGAAGGGCACGATGGACAGCGCGAAGACCAGGCTGTAGGTGATGAGACGGTGACGGCGGAAGGCAAACAGCAGCTGCCGACGGCCCCAATGCGTCGTGGTGAACCACAGCGTAAGCCCCAACGAGAGAACGAAGACCTTCGTGTCCCAAAGCAAGCCCAGCACCAACGCCGTGCGGTTCGTCAAACCGACGAGGTCGGGGCGCAAGTCGGGCAGATGACCGCGAGTGGCAAACTGAAGGATCGTGCCGATGAGCCACCCTGCCACCATGGGCCAGCATGCCAGACGGAAGAACTCGCTGCGGCGCTGCCACGCCATCAGCAGGAAGGCCAGACACAACGGCAGCGTGATGCCATCGTGCGTGAAGCTGCAGAAGATGCCCATCAGCAGCATCAGCACATAGGCGATCTTGAAGTTCTTGCGACTGATGCGCGTATATTGGGTCAGGAAGAAAGGGACGATACATTGCGAACCCAGCTCCAGGATAGCCGACTCGTCGCGAGCAAAGAACAGCGAAGCGCCAGGAGCGAACAGCAGGATGAACGATGCCGTGATCGTCAGCTCCAGAACCGTGCGGTCCGTGTCGATGAAGCGTGCCACCAACCACACCAGCAGCGTGAACATCGCCGCCGTGGCCGGCACGATGATGCGCGGATCCCACACGTAGCTGCCTGCTTTAGGCATCAGGGCCAGCATCAGGCACACGAAGAGGAATATGAGCAGATAGGTGAGTGTTCGCATGATTCTATGATACGCCATGCAAAGTTAGCACCTTTTTCGTTCTCCACCAAACTTTTTCCCTTTTTTCTGCAAAATGGCATCGTTATTAGGCTTGTGGACTGTTGTGACGGGGGCGAACAGTCTGCACATTCAGACGTGCAATCCACAACCTATAAAGCTTTCAGCCAAGAGCTATAAGGCTTTCAGCCAAAAGCTATATAGCTTACAGCCAAGAGCTATAGAACTTCCGGCCGACACCTATATAGTTGTTGGGTTTTCCCATTGGTGGAAAAACCCGGGAGTCTTAAGGGTGACCCTCCTAAGAGGGTTGCCAAGGACATCCAGAAGACACGTTCCATGCTATAGTCACGACGCAGTCATTCAGCTCTGGTCGGCCTATCGGCCTCAAAATTATCAGAAAATTAATTCAAAAAATTATAAGAATTGCTGTTGGGCGTACCATTTGATAATTTTCTTATTCAATTTTTTTATAATTTTGAGCGAAGCGACCATTCAAAAAGAGATGACTAAGTGGCTACATACAAGTACGCGTATAAGAAAAATAATTCAAAATAGCCTTCACATCTTCACATTTTGATGTATATACCTGTGTATCAACACGTAAAAGTGTGAAGGTTAGTGTGAAGGGGCGTGATTTTGTGAAGAAATAGCCGTTTTTATGCCAAATATTAAAAGATTTTAACTTTCATTTCAGCCATTTTTCTGTCAATTGGACTGCTTATAAATGTTAATTCGTCATCAAGTGATGTACGGTTTCGGAATTTAAGTTGAGTTTTACAGCAATCTCCTCGACGCTCATTCCTCCCTGAAGCAAGAGTGCAATGGTTGAGCGGAGCAGGTCATCCTTCTCCTTCAACTTGTCATCCTTCTCCTTCAACTTGTCATCCTTCTCCTTCAACTTGTCATCCTTCTCCTTCAACTTGTCATCCTTCTCCTTCAACTTGTCATCCTTCTCCTTCAAC
>JAEEHP010000017.1 GCA_016280855.1 Bacteroidaceae bacterium | reverse complement strand
GTGTTCGGTATCGTGGACACCAACTCCAACCCCGACAACGTCGATTTCGTCATCCCCGCCAACGACGATGCCAGCAAGAGCATCGAGGTGATCCTCGACGCTTGCGTTGCCGCCATCAACGAAGGTGTTGAGGAGCGCAAGGCTGAACGCGTTGACATCGACGCCGCTCAGGAAAAGGGCGAGAAGGCTGTCAAGCAGAGCGCCCGCGTCGAGGACGAGGACGAGGAAGCTGAAGAAGCTCCCGCCGAAGAATAATTGATTCGGAAGCGAATCAAAGTGAAAAGTGAAAGAGTGAAAAGTGAAGAATAATATTCACCAATCTCTTTCACGTTCACGTCAATGCTTTAGGTAATTTGAATTTTTTACTTTTCATTTATTCATTTTTCATTTAAGAAAATGGCTGTATCCATTAAAGATATCCAGAAGCTGCGCGAAATGACAGGCGCAGGTCTGGCAGACTGCAAGAAGGCTCTCGAGGAGAGCGAAGGCAACATAGATGCCGCTATCGAGATCATCCGCAAGAAGGGTCAGGCCGTTGCAGCCAAGCGCAGCGACCGCGAGGCTTCCGAGGGTTGCGTCGTCGTGAAGGTTGACGGCAACTTCGCCGCTATCATCGCCCTGAAGTGCGAAACCGACTTCGTGGCTAACAACGCCGATTTCGTGAAGCTCACTCAGGACATCCTCGATGCTGCCGTGGCAGCGCGTTGCAAGACGCTCGACGAGGTGAAGGCCCTGCCCATGGGCGAAGGCACCATCCAGGACGCTGTCGTCGCTCGCAGCGGTATCACCGGCGAGAAGATGGAACTCGATGGCTACTGCGTCGTCGAAGGCGAGTGCATCGCTGCCTACGACCACCAGAACAAGCACACCCTCTGCACCATGGTGGCCCTCAGCAAGTGCGTTGAGGACGCTACGGTCGGCAAGAACGTCGCCATGCAGATTGCCAGCGCCAATCCCGTTGCCGTGGACCAGAGCGCTGTTCCTCAGGAGACCATCGACAGCGAGCTCCGCGTCGCCATCGAGAAGACCAAGGAAGAGCAGATCGCCAAGGCCGTCGAGGCTGCCATCCGCAAGGCTGGTGTCAACCCCGCTCACGTAGATAGCGAGGATCACATCGAGAGCAACATGGCTAAGGGCTGGATCACTCCCGAGCAGGCCGCTATGGTCCGCGAGATCAAGGAGAAGGTTTCTGCTGAGAAGGCTGCTAACCTCCCCGAGCAGATGATCCAGAACATCGCCCAGGGCCGTCTGAAGAAGTTCTTCAAGGAGAACTGCCTGCTTGAGCAGGAGTACATCTGGGACAAGAACATGACGGTCGAACAGTATCTGAAGAGCATCGACAAGGAGCTTACCGTGACCGCTTTCAAGCGCTTCACGCTCCGCGCCGAGTGATATTCATAAGCAATGATTGGTCCGCCACAGGTTTCATCCTGCTGGCGGATTTTTTGTTAAATGATGTTGTAAGAAAGCAGATTTTGGGGTGAAAGGCACGGGGAATACGGGAAAAGGAGTATATTTGCAGAGCATTTATATCACGATGGCGTGATATTTGATAGGTCTAACCCTTAAAACGACACGATTATGAAGAAACTTCTTATGCTCATCGCCATGACCTTGTGCTTAGGCGCAACAGGTTATGCCCAGGATCTGCGCAACAGTTCCAATTCGTTCATCGGCAAGATCGAGAGCGACGGCACGGTGCGCAACAGCTCGAACTCATACATCGGCAAGATCAGCAGCAGCGGCGACATTCGCAACAGTTCCAATTCGTTCATCGGCAAGCTGGAATCGAGTGGTACGGTGCGCAATGCCTCCAACTCCTACATCGGCAAGGTCGAGAGCGACGGCACGGTGCGCAATGCCTCCAACTCCTACATCGGCAAGGTCGAGAACGACGGCACGGTGCGCAACAGCTCGAACTCATGCATCGGCTACGCTAAAGGCGTGAAGAAGGAATGGGCTGCAATCTACTTCTTCTTTAATTTCTTCAAATAGAAGACGTTCCATTACATTTAAGACGGTAAAAACGATCATGCGCAGACTTCTTTTTGCTATCGGCCTCAGTATCGTTGCGGTGCTGACGGCCAGCGCTCAAAGTGCACGTAAGGTGCTGGATGCCACGGCGGCACGTATGATGCAGTCGGGCGATGTGAAGGCTCAGTTCAAGGCCACGCAGTTCAGCGGTACTACGCCCCAGGGCGAATCGTCCGGCACGCTGCTGCTGAGCGGGCGGCGCTTCCAGATGAAGACCAACGAGTTGTCGTCGTGGTACGACGGCACGACGGAGTGGACGCTGATGGCCGGTTCCAACGAGGTCAACGTGTCAACGCCGACCGAAGAGGAGCAGGCTGCCATCAATCCCGCCACTCTCATTGGTATCTACAAGAAAGGCTATCGCATGTCGGTGAAGGAATCGACGTTGCGCGGCCGTGCCACCTACGTGGTCTATCTGCAGGCCAAGACGAAGAAGGCGGCGTTCGAATATATCATCGTCGATGTGGACAAGGCGACGTACAACCCCTTGTGCTTCCGCGCCAAGAAGGACGGCGACTGGATGCGCCTGTCCATACAGTCGTTCCAGAACGGCCTGTC
>JAEEHP010000161.1 GCA_016280855.1 Bacteroidaceae bacterium | reverse complement strand
GCCTTCCAGAGCCGGCAGGAGCTACAGAGCCGACAGGCATCATACGAGGCTTTCGAGGCCTTACGGAAGCCACAACTGTCGCTGAAGATTGTGCCCAACTACACGCGCATCGTCAGCGACCCTACCCGCGACTACGTCTACCTGCGCAACTTCGACATTTTCTCCACTTCGGCCCAGGTGAGGCTTACCCAAAAGGTGCTGCCCTTCGGCGGCGAAGCCTACGTAGGCACACAGGCCATCTGGAGTGAGTTCTTTCGTGAGGAGGCCACTGGACATCCGCGCCAGTTCGTGGCCAGTCCGCTGCTGGTAGGCTATAGCCATACGCTGCTGGGCTACAACCCACACAAGTGGGAGAAACAAGTGGAGGACCAGCGGCTGAAGGCCGCCCGCCAGCAGCATGAGTACGACCTGCGACGCATTGCCGAGGAGGCTGCCGTGCGCTACTTCCGCCTGTTGTGCCGACAGCGAATGGCACTGATTCGACAGGAAGAACTGAGCCTGAACGACACCGTGCTGGCCATTGCACGCGAGAAGGCTACCATCGCCATCGTCACGCAGGCGGAGCTGCACGCCATGGAACTGCAGTTGCAGAACTCTGCTAACCTGCTGGCTGCGGCACGCAAGGATGAGCAGATGGCAAGGACGGAGCTGGCATCCCTGCTGCGCATGAAGCAGATTCCCAACGACACAGCGCTGATGGTCATACCCGAAATGCCACCGCCCACCCCCTATACCGCCGAGGAGGTAGCCATGCTGGCCAAAAGCAACAGCCCAGCTTACCAGCACCAGTTGGCAGAGCTGACAGAAGCCCGCCACCAGGAAGAAAAGGCGCATAAGGAGCGGGGCATCAATGTCGGGCTTGACATCAACTTGGGACTACAGCAAATCAACTCGACCCTCGGCAGCGCCTACAAGAACCAGCAGCTGTATGCCTTGGGTTCCGTGCAGGTCACGATACCGTTGATGGACCATGGGGCTGCCAAGAAACGGCACACCGCAGCCATAGCATGGGGGGAGCGGCAGGAGTCGGCACTCCAGGAGACGGAGCGAATCCTGACAGAGGATGCCACCTTGACCCTGCAGAAACTGAGCAACAGCAGGAAAATACTTGAGAGCACTGGAGAGACCATCAAACTGGCAGAATCCAACTTTTACGAGATGGTGGAGTGCTACGCCAACGGTATCTGCGACATCAATACCTTCACACTGGAGCAGAACCGGTGGGTCACGGCCTACACCAACTACCTGACTGTCCTGGAAGAATTCTGGACTGCCCACTATCACCTACAAACCCTCATACAATATGAATAAGTATAATGTCTTTTGCCTTTTTGCCTTTTTGTTTCTTTGCCTTTTCACTGCCTGCCAGTCGAAAACAGACGGGCAGGTTGCCACACAGTCGGCTGACACGCTGACGGTGAGGCCGGCTAAAGCCCCGACGCGTCTGCAGGTGTCGAGTTATCAGACAACCAATAAGGGCAGGATAGAAGCCATACGTGAGATTCCTGTATATAGTCGTATTGCGGAGCAGATTGTCATGTTCGGTATAGAGAAGACGGGGCAGCGTGTCAAGAAAGGACAGGTCGTTGCGCGGCTGAGCGATGCTGCCCTGCGTGAGAATATCCTCCATTGCCGTGCCAAGCTGGAGAAAGCCGAGTTTCAGTATCAGGCCATCCTGATGGGACAGGGCTATAAGCGCAACCATCTTGATGACGCACCCGATAACCTCAAGCATCTGGCACGTATCAACAGTGGCTATAACGAAACAATAGCCGAACTGCATGAGCTGGAGCATAAATTGACTTACTGCACCATTACCGCTCCTGTCTCCGGGGCGGTGACGAAGATTCAAAACACGCTCTACGGTGCTGCCCAGCCGGGCGAGGCTCTCTTCTACATTGTAGATACCGAAAATCTGAAGGTGAGCTTCGACGTGCTTGAAAGTGAATTGGCAAAATACCAGATGGGGGGTAAGGTTTCCGTCTCTACGATCGCCTACGCTTCTGAACAGCATACGGCTACGGTTTCTGCCATCAGTCCGGTGATCGACGACAACGGCATGGTACACATCGAAGCGACACTGCCTTCCCACCAGCACCTGATGCCTGGCATGACAGCATTCGTTACAATAGGGCCTGCCAGATGATGATGTTAATTCACCTTCCCGGTCAAGCAGTTGAAATGACGAACAAGCATAAAAGAAGCCCCGCCAACCGGTGGGGCTTCTTTTATTTCGAGATATTCAGCAGATATTTGCCGTAATCGTTTTTGGCCATCGGCTCAGCGAGCTTGCGGAGCTGCTCTTTGGTGATCCAGCCGCGTTTGTAGGCAATCTCCTCGATACAGGCTACCTTCAGTCCTTGGCGTTTCTCGATGACCTCGATGAAGGTGGAAGCCTCGGAAAGTGAGTCGTGCGTGCCAGTGTCGAGCCATGCGAAACCGCGCTGCAGGGTCTGGACGAGCAGTTCTTTCTGTTCCAGGTATTTCTGGTTGACCGTCGTGATCTCCAGTTCTCCACGGGCACTGGGCTTGATGTTCTTGGCAATCTCTACGACACTGTTCGGATAGAAATAGAGTCCTACCACGGCGTAGTTTGACTTCGGGTGCTCTGGCTTTTCCTCGATGCTCAGACAGTTGCCGTTCTCGTCGAATTCTGC
>JAEEHP010000160.1 GCA_016280855.1 Bacteroidaceae bacterium | reverse complement strand
GTCTTTCAGACTTACGTGCTGCTGTCATGGCGTAGCGCCTGAAAGCAAGCTTTCGCGCACGCCACGACAACACCACTCGTTTCATGGAAACGCAGACATCATCAGAGGCAAAAACATAAAAAACATGTCCTGTGGTAAAACCGGGGTCAAAAGTTTAATCGTTCAAGTGTTAAAGTGTTCTTCGAATTATCAAAGCAACCAAACGTCGAGCGCAAGATTCACACTCGAGGATCAGTTTTTTATGTTTTCTCCTCAGCGAGTGTCAGTGCTTCGTAGAAGCTGTTATCAGCTTGGGCAGGAGTGCGAGAACTTGTTCTCAGGCACTCAGGCACGAGCTGAGAATGTAGGGCGTAGCCCACTGACACTCACTGAGGTGTTTTTTTATGTTCTTTTCTTCTATAAATAGCTCCCGAAAGTTAAATTAATGGTTTTTTGACTAAAACATCACTTCGCAATATGGCAGCGATATCCAAGGTTTAGCCTTCACATCTTCACGCCCCTTCACACCCACCTTCACGCCATACGCCTCAGTATGTCAATCAGATAACACAATTTGTGAAGATGTGAAGGCATTTTCACGTTTATTCACGCGCGCGAGAAAGACAATCTGTTTTTCTCTTTTCAGCAAATGGGTGATGATGGCTTTTTACTGCACATTGTTGAACAACAAATCTCCTCTGTTCGTCATGCCCTCGGCCTCAACGGTGATGCTTGTCGTCTGGCTGTTATTGAAGAAGGTTATGTAGGTATGGCCGTCGGCGTTGAGTTGCAGGTCAGGGTTCCAATAAAGCGTGCGTCGATAGTCCTTCTGCCCTTCCTTGGGAGGATTGCGGTGGTAGTCGGGATGATAGAAGTCTTCGCACACGGAGAAACCTTGAAGGACATACCTACGGTCGCGATACACAATACGCTGACCATTGTCAGGAATGCGATGCAAGTCTATGCTTACACGCTGAATGGAATTGTCGGAGGAACTATTGGCGGGGCTGCGTGGATGGTAGTCCGAATAGACTCGGATGTCCTGCAAGTTGGACAGTTCGTTGTAAGCATTGAGCTGGACGGGGGAGATGAAGCAGGACATATTCCGCGCCTCGTAGCGAGGTTCGAGGAGCCCCGGTTGGTCGCTGCCTAAATCTCCCGTATAATATCGTGCAAGGCTGTGGATAAACGATGTCCTGCCTTCGAACCATCCTGCACTGAGGCCTGCATCGGTGATATCGTTGTAAGCCTTTAGGGCATCAACCGTTATGGCCGGATGCGCGAAGTCGATAGCTCGCAGCCCCTTCCATCTGTTCGTGACGGTCATCGTCGACATTTGTGTATCGAAGGGGAATTTGTCTCCTGCGGTTGATGAAGCGGGATTTAAGGTATGGCTCTTCGCCCCGACATCGAGATGAGTCTGGTAGTAGTTGTAAGGCTTTACGAATCGCGGATAGGGATGGTGCACCCGGACATAGTATTCAGGATAGTCGTCGTGGGGTAGTATCCATCTGTGCTCACGGCTTTTCCTCGGACGCCTATGCCGACGGTCATGCTGCCATTTCGTAGAGTCGCTCGCTGCAAGGAAGAGGAGGTAATCACCGACGATTGGGGGAGCCTGTATCTTAAAGGTGCCGTCGGCGGATATTGAGTCAATGATGAACATCAGCGAGTCGTCGGGCTGTAAGAATTCAGCGTGTATGCGCAGGCTGTCATTGACGAGTTGTTTGTTTTGGAGGAAGCGGCTCCGTGCGATGCTGCCAGTCATGCGATAGCTTCCGGCGGGCAGCCCGTCTTCGCGCCCTTTCATTTCAGCGAGCAGCGCCTCGATGATTTCTCCCCATCCATGGTCATAGAACTGTTGGTACATGGGATAGCGCATGGGACCAAGGCGCGTCGAGTCCTGCAAGGTCTTCAGTTCCTCGGATATGCCGGGAGGAAGACGCTGGATGGACTGCGCGATGTCCCAGGCGGTGTATGTCAGTTGCAGCGAGTCGAAAACCGTCTGCTCATTCTGCCTCCAACGAACAGCAAAGGGATAGATCTCGCCCATCAGGACGGGGGTATCCTCTGCGGGCTCGGTCGGCACGAAAGCCGGCTCATGCCAGGTGAAGCGTCGCCAACCCTGTGTCATCATCAACAGGTCCAATCCGCGCCGATGGTCTTCATCGTCACTTTCGAAGAACCATTCCGGTTGAGGGACAAAGCCCTTTATCTCTGACGTTAGCAGCATCTCGGTCATGATGTTGCCGCTGTCGTAAGTGTCGGCAGAGGCAGCAGCATCGCGAATGGCGAGAGAGATGAATGATTCGTCTTTTTCATCAGACCTAACATCTGTGATCTTCAAAGACACCTTCTCGAAGGGCTTATACTGTTCCTTCAAGCCGCTGACAGCAAGCGTCGGCTGCAGCAGTTCCGTCTTTGTAACAAAGAATAGCCGATCGGCATACACACGGCCCTCGTCGTCGCTGACGATGAGCTGATTGACGCCCATTGGCAAGTCATTGTTTCGGATCAACAGCGTATGCTCCATAGGCTCGCAGAGTAGCACCTTGCCTTCATGGGCGATCTCCACCTTCAGCTGCTTCCCCTCAGGGATACCCCGAACATGAGTGGTGATATGCCATTGCCGCTCCCCCTGTCTCACGACTATGGCCACACCTTCCTTCTGTGCTATCGGCAACTCAGCTTTTGCCACCAACCCGTCAGCAGATGTAAACTCGGCCTCGTAGAGATTCTCATATTGAGGGGTGAATTCAAAGATTCCGCGCCCCCTGTGAGACGTCGAGGCAGCGCTCACTTCATTTCCGAAACCGTCGCCCATACTCACCGCATCGCCGTTGATGTCGCGCAGTACGAGGGTACCTTCCACTGCCATTCCATCATGCATCGCTGCTTCGAAGGCTACACGGCACGGACATCCGTCAACCAGCTGACCGCCTTCCGGGTATAGTGTGAGATGAAGCCTGGGCTTGGAAGAAGTGGCTGTCGCACGGCGCAAGGGGCGTGGTGTTATCCATTGGTTGTAAGCCACACTATCCTTCGGATGGTCATAGACAGGGAATACGCGAGAGTATAATTTGTCGTAGTCCCGGTAGTACTCCTTAGCCATCTGCCTGTTGAAGAACCATTCTTCGGCTCCGTCGCTGTGCTCGCGCTCAGCCCTACCCCAGTTGAGCTGCCAGCGGGTGTAAGCACGCAGTTCATAGAAGCCGGCGTAAAGCGAGGTGTCGGCCAGGCTGAAGAAGCCGTTGCCCCTGCCGTTGGTCATCCTAATCGTCTTTCGAGCCATGAGATAGCCGTCCTCGTTGAAGAGTTCGGCATAAAGCACGCGGCTAATGGTCGATGGCTTGTCGCTGTCGGTTTGGCAGGTGTAGGCGGCGAACCATATTGTGTCGCCAAGAAAGTAGCAGGTGTTGTCCATGTGCACATATACCTTCTCCTGAGGAATGCGTTCGCCAAATAGCCGTAGCCGTTGGACAAGGCTGTCCAAACGGCTTGCGGCATTGGCAGTGCAATACACCGACATCAGTAGGAAAAGTACACTCGTTTTTTTCATTAATCCATTTTGTTAACGTATTTTGAACTAACGATATTGTTTCAACGTATGTTTTTTGTTGCCTCATTTATCTGCTTTCTTGTCGTACTCGGCCAATTCTGCGGCAAGACTAGGATATACAGCCGCTTCAAGAATCATCATTCATCAATCATCAATATAAATATAATTCTTGGATTTAATTCTTGCGTATTCTTGCGCATTGTTTTCCCGAATCACCATTTCTCGCTCCTCATTTCACGTTCAATCCTTTCCCTTGATGCCGCTATTCGTGAACGCCGCAGCGGCTGCTCGCTTCGCGATTAACGACTAAGAGGTTAAGCCTGTAACGAACGTTCGTTAAGGGCTTAAGGAACGTTCGTTAAGGCTGTAAGGACTGGTCGTTAAGGAGGGAAGGAACGATCCTAAGTAGATGTCAGTTGGTTTTGAAGCTGAATTTGACCTCAGCGAGCTCCCGGTTGGCTTTGACGATTTTCTCGGCAAGGCTTTTTTTGTATTCGTGGAGCCGTGCTGCGATGGGTTCGTCGGCAAGTGCGAGCATCTCGCAGGCGAGGACGGCGGCGTTCTGGGCACCGTTGACGCCGACGGTGGCTACGGGTATGCCGGGAGGCATCTGGACGATGGAGAGAAGGGCATCCAGACCGTCGAGCATTCCTTTGATGGGGACGCCGATGACGGGAAGCGTGGTGTTGGCGGCGATGACGCCAGGCAGTGCGGCCGCCATGCCGGCAGCAGCGATGATGACCCGTATGCCGCGGCCTTCGGCAGCGCGGGCAAAGGATTCTACTTCGGCAGGTGTGCGATGCGCCGAGAGGGCGTTCATCTCGAAAGGTACCTGCAGTTCATCTAAGAACTTGGCAGCTTTCTCCATGACGGGGAGGTCGCTGGTGCTGCCCATGATGATGGAAATGAGTGGAGACATGAGAGTTGAAAGTTGAGAGTTAGGGGGATGGGTCTTTTTTTATCGGCGCCTTGAGGTATTCATGTCCGAAGCGGCAGCGGAGGCAGTCGTGGCGGTCGCAGTAGTTGCGCTTGAGCTGGATGAGGGCTTGGCTGTCGGCGGCGTTGTCCACGCTGATGCCGCATTGCTGCCATTGTCGGAGGATGAAGTTGCGCTCGGCGGGTAGCTGTTCGAGTAGGGCGAGGGCACTCTCCTGCAGCGATTCATCGTGGTGCGACTGTCCGTAGGCGAAACGCATGGGACAGACGGTGTTGATGATGATGAGGTCGCAGCTGGCGGCGGAGAGACGTTTGTCGGAACGGGGTGCGGTGAGTCCGAAGAGGTAATGGGTCTGCCAGTAGTCGGAGACACCGATGGTCAGGGCGGCGTGCAATGCCTTGCGGTCGGAGCAGCGTAGGAGGACGTCGGGCGAGGGTTGGCGGTGGGCATAGAGCAGTGCGAGCTGCACGAGGCGCAGGTGGGGGAAGTTCTGAGGACGCAGACGCAGGTAGCGCCAGTCGGCAGCGGCCATGGGCGGCGGCAGCTGGAACTTATGGCTGAGGTAGCTCCATTCGCGGCAGAGGCGCAGATAGTAGTCATCGCCCTGTGCGGCATCGCGCGACGGGGGGGGCAGTGCTTCGGGTTGGAGCAGCCCCGAGGTGCCGAGGAAGAGGGCTTCGAGCTGGAACGGATCGTCGCGATGCTTGGCAGCGGCATGGAGGGGGAAATGCGAGGCCCAGCGCTCGAAGGCATCGCCATTGACACCGAACCCGAAGTTGCGCGCCAGCGTGATGAACCACGTGCGGTCCCAGTCGCCAGCGGTGGCGGCCAAACGCTGGAGGCACAGCTCAGCCCGCTGCGCGAGGCGCTCGAAGAGAAGTGCTGACATCCACGAGTGAATGGTCAGGGGCGACAGCTCGGGAACGATGCGCCAGCAGCGGGGGTAGTCGTCGGTGCGGAGCAGCTGCTCGTAGTTGTCGCGCACGGAGGGCGGTATGGGCAGTTCCATCTGCGGCAGTTGCCGTCCGTCTGCCGTGAGGACCTCGGCGTCCACCGTCTGGGCTACGTGGAGCACGACGCTGTTGTAGGCCGCATCGGTGTCGTGGCCGTGGCGCTGCCAGTCGCTGGAGCGCAGGTGGATCTCCACGTTGCCGACCCACAGCGTGCCGCCGATGCGCACCTTGGCGTTGAAGAAGTCGGGACCTGCATCGTTGTTGTGCAGGCCCGGGTCCAACACCTCGACGGCATGACCTTCGGTGGTCTTGAGAGGCTCGAGTGGGTAGATACGGTGTTTCCACACGTAGTGGAGCAGCTTTTCCATGATCGTAGCGGGCGTCGCCAGTAGTGCTTTTGGCGTTACGCGCTGCAAAATTAAGCAAAATCCCGCTAACAATCACTTTTTTCCTGAAAAAACTTGTTGTTGCAGCACGAAAGGATTATCTTTGCAACGAAAATACCGTTTAACCTTTAAAATCATCGTAATTATGAAACTCAGAAACGTAATGATGGTGCTATGCGCGCTGCTGATGTGCACGGGCGCCACGGCCAAGCCCAAGAAACAGATGGCGTTGCAGCTGTACTCGATCCGCGAAGTCATCGGCTCGCCCCAACAGTATGCCCAGAACCACGAGCAAGTGTTCAAGCAGCTCAACGCGTGGGGCTACACCGCCGTGGAAGCTGCCAGCTACGACCAAGAGCGCGGCACGTTCTACGGCGTCACACCCCAGCAGTTCCGCGCCGACTGCGAGGCGGCAGGGCTGGAATGTCTGAGCAGTCATGCCACACACGGGCTGAGCGCCGAAGAGCTAAAAAACCACGATTTCACCGAGGCTTTGAAGTGGTGGGACAAGGCCATCGCCGACCACAAAGCCGCCGGAATGAAGTATATCGTCACGCCCGGATGGGGCGTACCCAAGACGCTGGAAGAGGCACAGACGCTGTGCGACTACACGAACGCCATCGGCCGCAAGTGTCAGGCGGCAGGACTGAGATACGGCTACCACACCCACAGCCACGAGTTCCAGAAGGTGGAAGGCAAGCCGTGGATAGAGTTCATGATGGAGCACACAGATCCAAGCGTGTTCTTCTGGCAGATGGACACCTACTGGTGCGTGATGGCACAGAAGTCGCCCGTACAATACTTCAAGAAATACCCGGGCCGCTTCGCGATGCTCCACATCAAGGATCTCTACGAACTGGGCGAGAGCGGCATGTTGGGCTTCGAAGCCATCTTCAAGAATGCCGAGACGGCTGGCCTCTGCGACTACGTCGTGGAGATGGAGGGCACCGACGGCACCATCGACATCATGGAAGGTGTACGCCGCTGTGCAGAATACCTGAATAAGACGAAGGTGGTCAAGAAGAGCTACCGCCACTAATCGGCAGTGAGTTCGAAGGGTACGGCGGGCAGCGCCGTAGCACGTGCCCGGCAGTCGGCCTCGACGGGATTGTCCTTCCAAGCATAGCGCACACCCCGGCCCCGTCCTTCGAGGATGACCTGACACCCGCGAGCTTCGGCCGGCACGTTGACATAGGTGCCGTCAGCGCCGAGCAGTTCGAAGCCGTGGACGACGCCTTCGCGCAAGGGCTGATCGAAGGTGACGACGACCTGTTCCCCGGGTGTCAGAGCCACCTCAACGGGCTGCGGCGACAACAAGACATCATTCTTGCCGAAAGCCAAGCGGTCGAAGACCATAGCCACCCGTTCCGCTACTTCCTTCTTGCGGAGCGGGTGGATGTCGTTAGCCTCGCCCAAGTCGAGCGCCACGACGATGGCAGCCCGTGGGTCAGCAGCCACGGCACGGCGCTGGCTCTCGCGCAGGCGTGCCCACAGGCTCTCCTGCGGCACGGCACTCGGCGCCATGAAACCCGCCAGCTGCACAACAGCAAAAGGCAGGTCGGGCTGGCGGAAGAGGCTGCGCCACGAATGCATCAGCGCTGTGAGTTCGCGCTCATAACGCACGGTTTGATCGGTGGTTTCGGTATTCGACTCACCCTGGTACCACACGATGCCCGCCAGCGCGAAGGGAGCCAGCGGCGAGAGCATACCGTTCCACTCGGCCGATGCCTTATACTGCAGGTCGGTAGGCATCGCGGGCTGCGACGGCATCTGCACGCCGTCGTGAACGCGCCACAGGGGAGAGAGGGCTATGCGATAGCCGTCGGCAAAAGTAAGGCGATAGGGTTTGGCATCAACGAACGAGGGTTGGCTGTCGCGGTTGACGAAACGTACGGCGAGGACGTTGTCACCCTCGCGAAGCAGACCTGCCGGCACAGAGTAGCGGCGGGGAGGATAGCGATAGCCCGTGTGTCCGACCTCACGCCCATTGACATAGGTGTAGTCGGCATCGACCAGCGTCCCGACCTCGAGGTGTGCCGCCTGTCCGGCATGAGCCGCATCGACGTGGATGTGCTGGCGCACCCAATAGGTGCCGCAGAAAGGGTCATGCCGCAAGGGCAGCGCCCGCTGGTCAGCCTCCGCCCAGCCCCTGTCGTCGAAGGCAAGGTCTGCCCACTGACCGCTGACACCCGGATCGCACTGCTGCAACAGCTGGTTCCATCGTGCGGCAGCCCGGGCATTAGCCTGCGAAGCCAGACGCGTGAGCTCCGGGTCATCGTAGAGGCGACTTTCGGCGGCCGCTACGGGGACGATGGCAGCTACGGTGTCCATGGGCAGCCATGCCTCGATGGGCGTCCCGCCCCAACTGCTCTGGATGACGCCCTGCACGACGCCCGTCTCAGCGGCCATACGCAAGCCCAGGAAATAGCCGATGGCCGAGAAGTGCCAGGCATTGTCCTTGGCGAGCGGCAGCCATCCGCGGCTACGCACATCATCGCGCGGTGCATCCAAGGCAGCTTCGTTCTCCACGCGGAAGAGACGGACACGGGGATTCACATTTTCATCGATTTCATCGGGATATTGTGGATAGACACGTTCGATGTGGGTGTCGATGTTCGACTGCCCGCTGCACAGCCACACGTCGCCCACGTACACGTCGGAGACAGCGACCTGTCCCGTCGTAGCGCCATCCTTCGTGGTCGTGACGAGCAGTGTGAAGGGTCCGCCAGCTTTCTGCGGCTCCAACTGCACACGCCAACGGCCATCGGTGCCGGCGACAGCCGAGGCCTTGCGCTTGCCCAGCTGGACCACGACCTGCTCGCCTGCGTCAGCCCAACCCCACACATTCGTGGGCTTCAGGCGTTGCACCACCATCCCATCGGAGAACAGGCGGGGCAGACGCGGAGCGCCGAACAGCCATGAGGCATGGCAAAAGAGAAAGAGGAACGCGCATAGCGTGAGGAAGCGATAGCGAAGCGTCATGATGAAATGTGATTAGGGCTCAAAGCGCCATGGCCGAGAGCCAATGGTTAATGGATTCAGGTGCAAAAATAGCAAATAAGCGGGACAAAACGGCGGAAGATGCCAGAAAAAGCGTGCATGATACAAGAAAAAGACATTTTGGGACGCCAATCGTGGTGGCCGTATGTATTTTTTAGCTATCTTTGCGGCAGAATTATAACGAAAAAGCTCAAGAATATAGCTATGCAAGAAAAGAATCAACCTACCGCCGCCAGTGCCCGTACAGAGGCCAGCGGCTTCTATCGTCTCTCGTGGCTGCAGCGCATCGGCTTCGGTTCCGGCGATCTGGCACAGAACCTCATCTTCCAGACTGTAGCTTGCTACTTGATGATTTACCTTACTACCGTGTTGAAAATCAATCCGGCCTTTGTCAGCGGACTGATTCTCACGGTGCGACTCATCGACTGTTTCTGGAGTCCTATTGTAGGGCGATATATTGACAACCGCAATCCCAAGTTAGGCAAGTACCGTACTTACCTCCTTTACGGCGGCATTCCACTCACGATTGCAGCATGTTTACTGATGCTCCCTCAAGCCGCCACCTGGCCAATGACCATGAAGATGATCTATGCTACAGTGAGCTATACCGTGCTGAGCATGATCTATTCCGTGGTCAATATACCTTATGGCTCCATCATGGCAAGCATGACCCGTGACAACGATGAAGTACTCATTCTCACGTCCACACGAATGGTCTGCGCCAATATCGGTCAGATTGTTGTCCAAGCCGGTTTCCCTATCGGACTCGCCATTTGCGTTCATACGGCTATAGACTGGAATCAGGCCACATTCATGGCCATAGGTACCATTCCTGCTTTCATCATCTTGCCTTCGATGCCCATACTGAAGAAATGGTTGGGTAAAAAGGGGCTTTATTACACGCTCCTCTCAATCGGCTTCATCGGGTTTGCCATTTTGTTCTGCATCGGAAAGTTCTTTGATGTCGCCAGTCTCAACCCGATTGTCCAGACCGCAAAGGTGATGACGGGCGTAGGACTCTTGGTCGGTTCACTGATGTGGGCACTGGTTCCCGAAGTCATCACAGAGGCAGAATATCGCACTGGCAACAGACCTGCGGCAACGGTCAATGCGCTTGCCGGCGTGGCGTTTAAGGCCGGATTCTCCATTGCCGGTTGGATTACGCCATTAGTGATGGGAATGATTGGATTCAACTTCGCCAGCGAAGACTCGGCACTGCCTACAGAGCCCGGAGCCTGGTTTACGGTCACATGCGTGTTTGCTCTTGTGGGTTTTGTGCTCTTGATGCTTTGCTTCATGGGAAGCAAGGAAAATATCACGACCACACCCGAGAAACCGGTTTCATTCGGTGAGATGTGGCAGGAATTTAAGGCAAACAAGTGCCTTCAGCTGGTGCTTAGTATCTTTGTAGTGGTATTCCTTGCCTCATTCATCAGTGCACCCGTGAATGCTTATTATCCCAAGCTGGCCAATTATTCCGAAATCGCACAGAATGCCATTCTGCTGTTCACGACAATCATTCCCGCCATCCTTCTTGTCATCGTAGGCTATCTTATTTATAAGTATCCGCTGACAGATGAGAGACTGGATGAAATCAACCGCGAGATTGAACAAAGACATAGGGGGTGAAGAATGAAGAATTCATAATTCATAATTCACAATTCATAATTCACAATTCACAATTCATAATTCACAATTCATAATTCATAATTCATAATTCATAATTCATAATTCATAATTCATAATTCATAATTCATAATTCATCAAACGATAACGATAACGAAGACGATAACGAAAACGAAAACAGTCTCATAG
>JAEEHP010000159.1 GCA_016280855.1 Bacteroidaceae bacterium | reverse complement strand
TTGACAGCTTCGACGGTCGCAAGCTCAATCCCGGTCACGCCATCGAAGCCATGTGGTTTGTCATGGACCTCGGCAAGCGCCTCAATCGTCCCGAGCTCATCCAGCAAGCCGTTGACATCTGTCTGCAGGAAGTAGAATACGGTTGGGACAAAGAGTACGACGGCGTCTTCTACTTCATGGATCGCTTGGGCAAGCCCCGTCACGAACTCGAGTTCGACCAGAAACTCTGGTGGGTACACCTCGAAACGCTCATCTCTCTCATCAGGGGCTACCAGCTCACGGGCGACGAGCGTTGTCTCCGATGGTTCGAGCGCGTTCACGACTACACCTGGAGCCATTTCCGCGACCCCGACTACCCCGAGTGGTATGGCTACCTCAACCGTCAAGGCGAAGTCCTCCTCCCTCTCAAGGGCGGCAAGTGGAAAGGCTGCTTCCACGTCCCCCGCGGCCTCCTCAACGTATGGAAGATCCTCGAAGAGCTCGCCAACAGATCATAAACCATAATATAACGGCCCGTCGGTGACCCCGGCGGGCTTATGCCATGATGCAGGAACGACTTTGGAATCGCAATTACTGTCGCGTGATGGCAGCGAACTTCTCTCTGTTTTTCGCTTTCTATCTGCTGACACCCCTGTTGCCGCTGTACCTCGTGGAATGTTTCGATGCTACGAAGGATGTGGTGGGACTGGTTCTTAGCGGCTACACATTGACGGCCTTGTTGGCCCGTCCTTTCAGCGGCTATCTGGTCGATAGCTTCCCCCGTAAGAAGGTGCTGATGGTATGCTTCTTTCTGTTCTTCATCTTCTTCGGCGGCTATCTGGGAGCCTCCTCGCTGCTATTGTTCACCATCGTGAGGACATTGCACGGTGCCCCCTTCGGCGCGTTGACCGTTGCCAATTCCACGGTGGCTATCGATGTCTTGCCGTCGTCGCGACGTAATGAGGGCATTGGCTACTACGGTTTGTCGAATAATCTGGCCATGGCAATAGCCCCGATGGTGGCGGTCTATCTCTATCGGCTGACGGGTGATTTCCAGTTGCTGTTCTGGATGGCGTTGCTCATTGCCGGTTTAGGCATGATTGTTGACAGCCGGGTGAAGCTCCAAACAAAACATATCGCTGCAGCTCCCTCTCCTCAACTCTCCTCCCTTGAGGAGGGGAAGGGGGGGGGCAGGACCTGTAGTGGACCAGGGCGCGGACTCATCCGTCTCGACCGTTTCTTCCTCGTCCGAGGCTGGCTGTTGGCGGTCAACATGGTCTTCTTCGGTTTCTGTTTCGGCGTGGTAAGTAACTACCTCGCCATCTACAGCAAGGAGGTCATGGGCATTACCGGTGGCACAGGCACCTGGTTCCTGCTTCTCTCCTTAGGTCTTGTGGCTTCCCGTCTGCAAGGTGCCCGGGCTTTGCGCGAGGGCAAGCTGGTGCAGAATGCCTCTCAGGGTGTCATCATCTCCTCGGTGGCCTATACGCTCTTTGTCCTCTTCCCCAATGCGTTCGGCTATTATGGCTCTGCGCTCCTTCTCGGTCTTGGCAATGGCCATCTCTGGCCTGCCTTCCAGAACATGATTATCTCTTTGGCGCATCACAACGAGCGCGGCACAGCCAATTCCACGTTGCTCATCTCGTGGGATGTCGGCATCGGTCTTGGCGTGCTCTGTGGCGGTGTCGTCAGCGAGCTCGCGGGTTATACCCCTGCGTTCTGGATGGTGGCAGGGTCGCAGCTTGCAGGTACCGTCCTCTTCCTTATGGCAACACGCGCCTTCTACCAAAAACATCAATTATAAACACAAAAAACTTACTTGCTATGAAAATCGGAATCCCAAAAGAAATCAAGAACAATGAGAACCGTGTCGGCATGACACCCGCAGGTGTTGCCGAACTCGTTCGCCACGGACACGACGTGGTCGTTCAGCACACGGCAGGCGAGGGCAGCGGCTTCTCCGACGAGGAGTATCAGAAAGCTGGCGCTCAGGTGCTGCCGTCCATCGAAGATGTCTATGCACAGGCAGAGATGATCGTGAAGGTGAAGGAACCCATTGAGCCGGAGTACCCATTGGTGCGCCCCGGTCAGTTGCTCTTCACCTATTTCCATTTCGCCTGCGACCGTCCGCTCACCGATGCCATGCTCTCCAGCCATGCTGTCTGCCTGGCTTACGAAACCGTGCAGCTTCCCAACGGCACCTTGCCGCTGCTGCTCCCCATGAGTGAGGTGGCCGGACGTATGGCAGCCCTCAACGGTGCCTACTATCTCCAGAAGACGAAGGGTGGCTCGGGCAAGCTCATCAGCGGTGTGCCGGGCGTGAAGCCGGCACGTGTCCTGGTGCTCGGAGGCGGTGTCGTGGGTGAAGCTGCAGCACGCATGGCGGCAGGACTGGGTGCCGACGTCACCATTGCCGACATCTCGTTGCCTCGTTTGAAACAGCTGGCTGCCGAGCTGCCCGTCAATGTCCGCACGCTCTATTCCACGGAACATAATATCCGCAAGGAGCTGCCCACGACAGATGTCATCGTCGGAGCCGTCCTCATCCCTGGTGCCAAGGCTCCCCATCTCATCACGCGCGACATGCTCGGTCTGATGCAACGCGGCACGGTTCTCGTTGATGTGGCCATCGATCAGGGCGGCTGCTTCGAGACCTCACGTCCCACCACGCACAGCGAACCCGTCTATGACATCGACGGCATCGTTCACTACTGCGTGGCCAACATCCCCGGTGCCGTGCCTAACACCTCCACCATCGCCCTCACCAACGCCACCCTCCGCTACGCCCTTGCCCTTGCCGACAAAGGCTGGCAGCAGGCTTGTCGCGATGACGAAAGCCTCCGCCGTGGTCTCAACATCGTCGATGGCCGCATCACCTTCAAGGCCGTCGCCGATGCCTTCAATCTGCCCTACAGCCCTATTGAGCTGTAGGGCGGCAGTCAGTCCCCCATGGGAGGAAGAGAACGAGCCGTTGCCGATGGCCGCCGAAGAAGACAGCTATGAATAGAACCTTCTCCTCGCGCGCGTGAACAAACGTCAAAATGCCTTCACACCTTCACATTTTGGCTGAACTTGCTGAATGTCAATGCTTAAAAGCGTGAAGGGACATGTGAAGGTCGTGTGAAGGGGTGAAGGTAGTTATCGTAAAGGTAATTGTTTTCTTATTCTACGTTTCACGGCGGTGAATGCGTGTTTCCAGTCCATGAAATCTGTGTTTCACGGCGTGAAACACAGATTTCGCGTCGAAGATTTGGTTATGCGGCTAAGAGTGTGTAACTTTGCAGCCATATTCAAGGACGATATCTTCTATGAGGAGCAAGGTTTGCGCCCAACGGGTTGTTCCCTCTTGAATGGCTCACTTCCCACTCCTCATTAGTCCATACACCTCATTCGATTAAATAGATTAAAGAACATGCCTTACTATTACAAACGCGAGCTTAATGACCTGAACGGAACAGGCAAGAAGGTGTTCCGCTACGAGATACGTTCTGAGGGCAATGTCACCCTGCGTGACCTGGCCAATGAGATCCATAAACGTTACCGCGCCCTTGGCGAAGGCGAGGCTGAGGGCATCGTCAGCAGTCTCCTGGAAGCCATCCGCGAGGCGCTTGCAGAAGGGCGCACCGTGACGCTCAATGACTTCGGGACGTTCTCGCTCGGCATCGGGTTGAAGGACGAAGATACGATGGTGACGACACGCGACGATGACGACCCCGGGCATGAGCCTAATGCGCGCAGCATCGGAGTGAAGGCCGTGCATTTCCGTGCCTCGAAGCGGCTGATTGGCGACATCGATTATCGTTGCCGTCACAACCTGTTCCGCGAGCCGGGCGGCACGGCACATATTCATCGTACACAGCTCTCACGCGAGGAGCGCATCAACGTTGCCGTGAAGTTCATCGAGGATCATAACTTCATGCGCCTTGGCGACTATGCTGCGATCCTGAATATTTCTCGCGCCATGGCTAGCCGCGACCTTCAGAACTTCGTCAGAGATCCTGCCGTGCCAATCACCGCCGATGGCGTCCGCAGTCATAAAATTTACGTGTTGGCATGATGAGAATGAATGTCTTCTGTCTGCCGAACACGCTTGTCTAACTTTAATCCATAAAAACTTATGAAAACCCTAAGAACTTTCGCAAAAGCAATGGCCAGCATCGCAGCGATGTGGCTGTTGCCCATGACTCTCTTGGCCCAGCTGCCATGGCACTGGGAAGGTGGCACCATCGTAGTGGACACACCGCAGCGTGCTGAAGGACAACGGTCTGCATTAGCGCTGCGGACAGATCCGCTGCCCATCGTACGAGTAGCCTTCGTGGGACTCGGCAATCGCGGTCCATACGCCGTGGAGCGCTGGACACATATCCCTGGAGTACGCATTGTGGCGCTGTGCGACTACGAAAAGGAACGGGCCGAGCGCTGCCAGCATTTCCTCACCGACGCGGGACTGCCAGAGGCTGACATTTATTATGGCGAGGACGGCTACAAGGAGCTGTGTCGTCGTGAGGACTTGAACTTGGTATATATCGCTACCGATTGGGAACATCATGTGCCTATTGCCAAGTGTGCGTTGGAGAATGGCAAGCATGCAGCCATTGAAGTGCCGGCGGCGCTGACCATGCAGGACTGCTGGGACCTCATCGACATCGCTGAGCGCAAACGGCTGCATTGTATGATGCTCGAGAACTGCTGCTACGACTTCTTCGAGATGAATACCTTGAACATGGCGCAGCACGGCATCTTCGGCGAGATCCTCCACGTGGAGGGCGCTTACATCCACACCCTTGGGAATTGGACCAACTATTGGCACAATTGGCGCCTGCGTTACAACAAAGAGCATCGCGGCGATGTCTATCCCACGCATGGCCTCGGCCCTGTGGCACAGCTGCTGAACATCCATCGTGGCGACCGCTTCAAGACACTCATCGCCATGGATACGAAGCCCGTGACAGCTCTCGAAGCTGTGAAGGAGTACCCCCAGGATCTCGACAACCTCGACGCTCCTTTCCGCAATGGCGACCATACGACAACGCTCATCCGCACCATGCAGGGCAAGGTCATCGAGATACAGCACGACGTGATGAACCCCCAGCCCTACAACCGCCGCTACCAGCTGACGGGTACGAGGGGCTTTGCCAACAAATACCCCATTCAGGGTTATGCCCTGAGCTCGTCACAGATGAAATCCGCTGGCGTGGAGAACATCACCACCGACAACCTCTCCGGTCATGAGTTCATGCCGAAGAAGGATTTCGATGCGCTGGTAAAGAAATACGAGTCGCCCATTGCCACGAAATATGGTCCCATAGCCCGCGAGGTAGGTGGACACGGCGGCATGGATTTCATCATGGAGCTGCGCCTCGTCTATTGCCTCCAGCACGGACTACCTTTGGACATCGACATCTATGACCTTGCCGAGTGGTGCTGTCTGGCAGAGCTGGGAGCCTTGTCGATGGACAACGACAACGCCCCTGTTCGTGTGCCCGATTTCACACGTGGTTATTGGCAGGAGCAGGACGGTTTCCGTTACGCCTTTGCCAATGCTGAGGAGGAAGCCGCTGTGGATTCCCTCTCCCGCGAATACACCCGCATTCTGAAGGCCGATGGGGCCAAAGCTGCCGAGAAATGGCTCACCCGTAAGGGCTCTTCTACGAAGAAAAGGAAGTAGTTAAGCCCAAACGGGCATTAGGATGGTACTCTCACGGGTTTTGTAGTTAAGAGGTGTTGTTTTTCCGTTGTGTCGTGCCGCCACCTCTTCGGCAAGCTCCTGTGTCGTTGGACCATACACTTGCGCCCAACTCAACGCCTGATCCAGTTCCCTTTGG
Source organism: Bacteroidaceae bacterium (assembly GCA_016280855.1). GTDB lineage: Bacteria > Bacteroidota > Bacteroidia > Bacteroidales > Bacteroidaceae > Physcousia. Next base: position 676 of record JAEEHP010000159.1, on the reverse strand, counting down.
AATGCCGCTTCTATTTGTTGATTCTCGTCAACGAAGTCGTCTTCGCGGTAGCAGGATACGAAGAAGAAGCTGTAGGCGAGAATGACAAACAGCATCCATGAATGCTTCAAAAGTTTCATTTTCATGTTTATTTTAGTGTTTCGCTTTGCAAAGTAGTAAAAAATACGTGTAAGGAAAGCTTTTTGGTGTTTTTTTTATAACTTTGCGCCCAAAAAGATAAACGTATGGGCACGAAGTGTATGAATATCGCTATCATTGGCACGGGAAAGATTGTGCATGAGGCGCTGCCCGTGATCGTGGGGACCGAAGGCATCCTCGTGCGCAGCATCTGGTGCCGTGAGCATTCGTTGTCGAAGGCGGAGGCGTTGGCCGCGCAGTTCGGGATTCCACAGGTTGCGACGGATTATGCAGCGGTACTGGCTGACCCACAGGTCGATACCGTCTATGTTGCTCTCGTCAACAGCGTTCATTACGCCTATGCCTTGCAGGCGTTGCAAGCTGGAAAAAACGTTATCCTCGAGAAGCCGGCGTGCATGAGTCATCGCGAGCTCGCTCGTCTGGCTGAGGAAGCGCATCGTCGTGGGCTGATGCTCTTCGAGGCCGTCACGCTGTTGCACTTGCCCGCCTTCCATCTCCTTCAAACAGAGCTGCTGCCGCAGTTGGGCGCCATTCGTCA
>JAEEHP010000158.1 GCA_016280855.1 Bacteroidaceae bacterium | reverse complement strand
TTCGCATTGACAACTTTTTGTGCAAAAAGCATGGTTTTACGAGAATAATGTGTAACTTTGCAGCGCAAAACCCGTACTAATCATTTACCATACCACCTTTCAATGGGTGTCGTCAAATCATGAAAAAGATCATCATTGTCTTATTGGCGATTTGTCTGCCCGTCAGTCTTTGGGCGCAGACAGCCGACTACCGTGTTATTCCTCTGCCGAAAAACGTATCGACAGATACTGCTCGGGTGTTCCGTCTGTCAACGGGCATGGGCATTGCCTACGATGCCGCCGATGCCGAAATGACGCGCAATGCCCAGTTCCTGCGTGAATGGATCGAGGAGCTGACAGGAATACAGCTCCAGATGACTCCCGATGACAAGAAAGCCGCTATTCGCTTGGCGCTTGGTTTGCCTGGCGACAAGAAAGGCAGGAAGGCCAAGAAAGCAGCTCCGCTGACACCCCAGCAGCAGGAAGCCTACACCATCGCCGTCGATGACAACGGCATCGCCATTGCCGCCCGCAAGCACGTCGGCCTCTTCCGTGCTGCCCAGACGCTGCGCAAGGCGCTGCCTGTGGTGCCGCCACAGAAGCGCGTTTCCGAAAAAGGCCTTACGGACGGCGGTGCTTTTCATAAGGTGGAAATAGCCTTCCCCTTTGCAACGATTCAGGACGAACCGCGCTTCGAATACCGCGGCGCGCATCTCGACTGTTCCCGTCATTTCTTCAAGGTCGCTTTCATCAAGAAGTATCTCGATGCGCTGGCTTTGCACGGCTGCAACCAGTTCCATTGGCATTTGACAGACAATGAAGGTTGGCGCTTCGAAGTAAAAGCATTACCCGACCTGGCAGAGAAAGGCGGTTGGCGTGAATGCTCCCCGCTCCGTCGTGCCGGATTATGGGACGACGTGCCCTATGGCGGTTACTACACTCAGGAGGAGTGTCGCGAACTGATTCGCTACGCCGAAGAACGTTATATCAACATTGTCCCCGAAATCGATATGCCGGCTCACATCCAAAGCGCGTTGAAAGTCTATCCCAACCTGCGCTGCGACGTTCAGAATGTGCGAGGCAGCGACCAGGTGCTCTGTGGTGGCAACCCCGAGACAATGGACTTCCTGAAAACGGTGTTCAGTGAGCTGTGCGACGTATTCCCCTCGCCATTCATCCATATCGGTGGCGATGAATGTCCTAAGGGCGGATGGCAGCGGTGCCCGAAATGTCAGGCCAAGATCAAGGAGCTGGGCCTGAAGGACGATGGCAAGCATAGCCTTGAGAACCAGTTGCAGACATGGATGAACCGCGAGCTGGCTTCCTTCCTGAAAGAACGTGGTCGCGACATGATCGGTTGGGATGAGATCCTCGAAGGAGGCCTCACCGAGGGCGGTCTTGTCATGTCGTGGCGCGGCACCAAAGGCGGTATCGAAGCTGCCCGCCAGCACCATCACGTCATCATGACACCGACGGATTTCTGCTATTTCGACTACTACCAACTCAAGGACCACGACCGTCAGCCCAACGCCATCGGCTACTACCTCCCCCTGACGAAGGTCTATAGCTTCGAGCCTCTCGACGGCATACCCGAGGAGGAACAGAAATACATCCTCGGCGTGCAGTGTAATCTGTGGACGGAGTTTATCGGCTATCCTCAGCACGTCTATTACATGCTCCTGCCGCGATTGGATGCCTTGAGTGAGGTGCAGTGGTGTCGGCCCGACCAAAAGGACTTTGAGGATTTCAAGGCCCGGCTGCCACGCTTGAAGCAACTCTACGACCGCATTGGTGTGAACTACTGCAGGGACATGGAATAAAGAATCGGATAGAACATTAATAATAAATAATAAGAAGGTTATGAAAAGAATTTTAGTTGTTTTAGCGGCTGCATGTGTCTCCTTAGGCGCATGGTCGCAAACGGCGGACTACCGCATTATTCCCCTACCTAAGAGCGTCGCTACCGATACGACGCAAGTGTTTAACCTGAAGTCGGGCATGGGCATTGCCTATGACGCTTCCGACCCCGAGATGGCTCGCAATGCACAGTTCCTGCGCGGTTGGATTGAGGAGTTGACTGGAATGCAGCTCCAGATGACCCCCGACGACAAGAAGGCTGCCATCCGTCTGACACTCGGATTGCCGACGGACAAGAAAGCCAAGAAGGCTAAGAAGAATGTGCCGCTGACGGAACAGCAGCAGGAAGCCTATGCCATCACCGTGGACAAGAATGGCATCGCGCTGCAAGGCCGCAAGCATGTGGGGCTTTTCCGTGCGGCGCAGACGCTGCGTAAGACATTACCCGTGGTCGGCACAGCGGCCAACGGCATTGACTTCCCCTTCACGAAGATCGTGGATGAACCGCGTTTCGAATATCGCGGCGTGATGCTCGACTGTGCCCGTCATTTCTTTGCCGTCGATGTCCTCAAGAAATATATCGACGTGGCAGCATTGCACGGCTGCAACCAGCTGCACTGGCACCTGACCGAGGATCAGGGCTGGCGCTTCGAGGTCAAGGCACTGCCCGAACTGGCCAAAAAGGGTAGTGTGCGCGAACAGACCGTGGTGGGCCATAACACCGAAGTATATGACGGTCAGCGCTATGGCGGCTACTACACCCAGGAGCAGTGCCGCGAGATAGTCAACTATGCTGCCGAACGGTATATCAATGTGATTCCTGAAATCGACCTGCCTGGTCACATGATGGGCGCCCTTCATGTGTTCCCGAACCTCGGATGCACCGGTGGCCCGTATCCCGTATGGCCCCAATGGGGAATCTCGCGAGATGTGCTTTGCCCCGGCAACCCCGAGACGATGACTTTCTTGAAGACCGTCGTCGGCGAGCTGTGCGACGTGTTCCCCTCAAAGTATATCCACATCGGCGGTGACGAATGTCCGAAGGATCGCTGGAAGACCTGTGCAAAATGTCAGGCCAAGATCAAGGAACTCGGCATTAAGGACGACGGCAAGCACAGCCTCGAGGCACAACTGCAGACGTGGGTGAACCACGAGATGGAAGCTTTTCTCCGTGATCGTGGTCGCGATATGATCGGATGGGACGAGGTGCTCGAGGGTGGATTGACGGAGCATGGTATCGTTATGTCGTGGCGCGGCATCAACGGCGGCATCGAGGCTGCCAAGCAGCATCACCGCGTCATCATGACACCGACCGACTACTGCTATATCGACTACTACCAGCTGAAGAACCAGTGGGGCCAGCCCCTCGGCATCGGCGGCTACCTGCCCGTGTCGAAGGTCTATTCGTTCGAACCCCTTATCCCCGACCAGCTCACGGAGGAGGAACAGCAGTATATCCTCGGCCCACAGGTGAATCTATGGACGGAATATGTGGCCTATCCACAGCACGTCTTCTATATGCTGCTGCCGCGCTTGGACGCCATCAGTGAGGTACAGTGGTGCCGTTCCGACCAGAAGGACTTCGAGGACTTCAAGACGCGTCTGCCTCACATGAAGCAAATCTACAATCGCATCGGAGTCAACTATTGCAGCGGGGTGGAATAGGGGCTTCCTATGAAAATAGAATTGAAAGCGCTGACGACGGGCTATCGCTCGAAACGCGGCGAACACGTCGTCAGCAAACAGATAACAGCGACCTTGCAGGCTGGTGAGCTCACCTGTCTGCTGGGTCCGAACGGTGCCGGCAAGAGCACGTTGCTGCGTACGCTGGCTGCTTTCCAACCTCCCCTCAGCGGCGAGATGCTTTTAGACGGGCAGCTGCTTCAGGAATACACGGCGCAACAGTTGGCAATGCGCATCGGTGTCGTGCTCACTGAACGGCCAAGTATAAAAGGAATGCGCGTGAGGGAAATGGTGGCGATGGGTCGCAGTCCTTACACGGGTTTCTGGGGCGGGCTGAAGGCCGAGGACGAAAAGGCTGTTGACGAGGCCATCGCTCAAGTGGGCATTCACAATCTCGAACGTCGGCAGGTCGATACCTTGTCTGATGGCGAACGCCAGAAGGTGATGATAGCCAAAGCACTGGCTCAGCAGACCCCCATCATCTTCCTCGATGAGCCTACGGCCTTCCTGGATTTCCCCTCGAAGGTCGAGATGCTGCTGTTGCTCCGTCGCTTGGCACGTGAGATGCAAAAGACCGTGTTTCTCTCGACACACGACATCGAGCTGGCGCTGCAGACTGCCGACCGTCTCTGGCTCATGGGACGCGACACTGAGGAACTCATCATCGGCACACCGCGCGAATTAGCTGCCACGGGAGCCTTATCCCGCTTCTTCTCCGGTCCCGGCATCGTCTTCGATGCCGAGGCCCTGAGATTTAAGATTAGATTCTAGAAGCTCTAGATTTTCTAGATTTTCTAGACTATCTAGATATTCTAGATTAAAGCCTATAAACTATGAAAGAATATATTGTATTAGCCCGCCAGAATGGCACCACGAAGACTGGTGCGCCGTTCGCTACGCTGAAGGTGGCGGATCAGGAAGAGGTGTTGAATGTCGCCGTATGGGAACTTGGCCCTCAGCAGGAACCTGTTGTCGGACGCATCGTCTCGTTCTACACCCTCAAAGATAATCAGGGCAAGAAGTCATGCAATGCCATGGATATCAAGAACGGTCCTATGCCCGACCCGTCGCATCCGTTGTACAACCTGTTGCCGCGCCCCATCAGTCGTGAGACGTGGGATGCTACTATCACGCATCTTGTCAGTTGCTGCAAGGACGAGCAACTCGTTCCCATCATCCGTGAATTTGCAGATAAACTGTTCAAGCCCTATTCCGAGTTTCCCGCTGCAACAAGTGTTCATCACGCCTTCCCCGGCGGCCTGCTCAACCACACCCATCAGATGTTGGCGATGCTCGACGGCATCTATCCTATGCTGCCTTATCCCATCAAGCTCGAACGCTGCGTCCTTGCCATCCTGTTCCATGACTACGGCAAGGTCTATGAATACAATCGTGCCGGCGAGGGTCAGGAAGATATGTATCTGTTGGGGCATATCTATATCGGTGCACACAAACTGCACACCGAGCTGGAGCGTCGTGGCATCGACATCGAGGAGACCAAGCGCATCGTACACTGTGTGCTGGCTCATCACGGTCGTCTCGAGTTCGGGTCCCCTGTCGTGCCCTGTACCCCCGAGGCCGAGCTCATCAGCCATCTCGACGACATCTCTGCCAAGACCGATAACATGGAAGGTACAGGCAACTTGGAGAAATCCTTCGCCCTCGGCACTTGCGTCGTGAAATAGCATTCTATATATATAACGAAAGAGGCGAATAAGACGAAT
>JAEEHP010000157.1 GCA_016280855.1 Bacteroidaceae bacterium | reverse complement strand
GAGGTTCCCCCACCCTGACGGGAGGGGTCGGTGGTGGGTCTTCTCCAGAAGTCATACGCATCCTTGTTGCCTATGGGCTTGCCGTGCAGCACCACTTGGCTGGTATGATCCGAGTTAGGTTTCAGGAGGAGCGGATTCATATCCGTGTGGCAAGGGATGCCGGCTGCCTCGGCCTGCACCGCCTGTGCACGTCCTATCTCAAAGCCTTCGGGTGTGGCGTATGAGTTCAGCGCCATGTTCTGCGCCTTGAAGGGAGCGGGATGGTAGCCGTCCTGCAGGAAGATACGGCAGAGAGCCGTGGCGATGACGCTCTTGCCTACGTCGCTGCCCGTGCCTGCGAGCATGATAGAAGAAAGGTGGCTATGGACAATGGACAATGGACAATGAATAGGTTCTTCAACATTTTCCATTCTCCATTTTCCATTTTCCATTACCTTTATGAGAAAATCATCCTCCTCCCTCGTCTGAGCCGCCACTCGGAAATGGTAGGGCGTGAGGCCGTTGAAGTTAGATGCATCGCGGATGAGGATACCATGTCGAGTGGCCAGCAAATCCTTCAGTTGGGCGGCAGTCTGCCCGAGTTCGTGATCCAAGCGGCAGAGCATGAAGTTCGTCTGCGTAGGCTCCACGCTGATGCCCGGAACGTTGTTGAGCGCATCACGTAAGCGCTGAGCTTCAGCGAGATAAGCAGGAAGGTTTGGAATCACTTTGACATCGTGCTTAATCAGCCACATGGCAGCTTCTATGGCGAGAGCGTTCACAGCCCACGGGCGAAGCCTACTGCGTAACTCATGAATGAGTGGTGAAGCGCCGATGATAAATCCTACGCGCAAACCCGGGACACAATAGGTCTTCGTCAGCGAATGCAGTTGCAGGATATTGCCGGCAGCCACGGCCTCGGCGGGTGAGAGCAGCGGTTCGAGGGTGTAATCCTCATAGCTTTGATCGAGCACCGTCAGCCGATGGCTCGCAGCCTGCAGGAGCACTTCATCCTTGGGCAACACATGCCCTGTCGGGTTGTTAGGATTACACAGCCAAAGCATCTCATCACCAGGCTTTAAGCCATGAAGTCGGCAGGCATCGCCATATTCGCTGAACGTTGGTTCTACGATGGTAGCAGTAAGCGTCCGGAAAGTCTCAGCGATAAGATATATGGCTTCGGTGGCGCCATTAGTAACCATCACACACTCCTCACTCACTCCCCAGCGCTCAGCAATCAACGCCTCCAAGGCACGCGGTTCGGGTTCAGGATAAGTGCCGATGGCATCGAGACGGGTGGCAAGGAACACCTTCAGCGCGCCAAGATCGGCGTGACCGTAGATATTACTGCTGAAATTATGACGGATGTCCTTGTAGCGATAGACATCATCTCCGTGACCTATGAGCATATATTCATTTTTAGAGTTGGTAGATACGGCCTTCGTCGTCAATGAGAAGGATTGTGAGTTCGCCGTTGGGGAGGAGGGGCAGACAGTGGCGGCAGCAATGGTCGAGGACAGTATGAACGAAGGGAGTCAACGCCGACGAAGGCAGAAGATCCCAAAGCTCACGCACGAGGGTGACGCTGTCGGCGAGGGCGGCATCGCAGTGAGACTCGATGAGCAACTGACGAACGAAATCGCGGTCGAAGGTGGCACGACGGCTATGCGTGTCCAACTGTCCGGCTGCAAGTTTCACAGCCTTGCCGAGCATCACGCCGAGGGTGACGCTGTTGCAACCTAATGCAGCAGCCATCTGCAGCGTCTCACCCACGAAATTGCCGTATTGCACAAAGGCTTGAGTGGGCAGTTCGGGATAGAGGGCACGTAGGGCATTCTCGCTCTTAGCGCCACTGCCAAGGACGATGCGCTCAGCTCCGCTGGCACAGGCAACCTCCAAGCACTTTCTGATACTCTCGAGAAAGGCTTCTTCGCTATAAGGCTGTACGATGCCTGAAACTCCGATGATGCTGATGCCACCCTCAATGCCCAGACGAGGATTGAAGGTACGTCGAGCCAGTTCGGCACCATGCTCCACGCTAATAGTGATGGAATAATTGCCTGGTATGTTCTCTCTCAACATCTGGCGAGGACCACGATTAATAGCCGGCTCACCAGGAGGGTAGTCAAAACCGGGCAGCGTGAAACGTCCTACTCCATCTCCTCCCTTGATCACGAAGTCTTCAGCTGGCTGAACACTGGCACGTATCTCCACACCGTTAGTCACATCTGGGTCATCGCCAGCATCCTTAAGACAGAAAGCATAATCGTCGGAATAGCCTACGGGCACACTAATGGTCTCGCCATCAGGCAGGCGAACCGGAACGTTCTCGGGTGTTTGGCCAGTATGAAGACGGCATAAGGCTGCCACAGCAGCAGCCGTGGCACACGTGCCCGTTGTCAGACCGCTCTTCAAAGGGAAAAAATCGGGCAGCAGATGTTCTATCATTCGTCGTAAGCCATGAGGGCCGTTGACTAATGTATAATTGATATTGTATAATGAATAATTAATTAAGGGTCGTTTCAGCGCAATGATTCTCATGCCTTTCGCTCTCGCCGCTTTCACCTTTTCGCTGAATCCACCACTCTCACCGCTCTCCTTGAGCAGGATAGCATCGGCATCGATGTCAATGGTGTTGTCGTCTTCGTAGTAACACAACTGGCTTTCTTCGGCCCCTTGTGCTTTAGCCAAGGCGATGGAACTCTCACGATGGAGAATGCGATAAAACACCTTTATGCCTTCAGCCTCCAAATACTTCAGCTTGCTGATGCTCTGCACCCCGGTGGTAGCCAGGAGGGTGTGGATATCCGTCGGCACTTGAGAGTAATCATCTATCCACGTGATATCAGCTTCGCGAGGAGGAAAGATGCGTTCGAAACGCACGAGCGGAATGGCCAGCTCTTCGGCCACACGACAGAGGTTGTGGTGCAAATCCTTGGCAAAGGGATGTGCGGCATCCACAATCAGACGTATGCCATAATCGCGGCAGAAAGCCACCATAGCCTCCTCATCCATAGCCCCCGCAAGACGCTGGCCGAGCACTAATGGCACTTCCTGCTCACCGCTGCGTGTGCTGTAGAAATAACGCTTGCCGGCCTGTCCCAACCCATCCACGGCCATGCGGCCTTCTGTCGTTCCTCCGAAGATGATAATCATTTAAGCAAGCGATAAAACGTAGGTTGATAATCCTTGGGCATAAGTTCGGGATGGAAAATGGCGATGAAGTCGGCTAGGATGAGGTCGG
>JAEEHP010000156.1 GCA_016280855.1 Bacteroidaceae bacterium | reverse complement strand
CTTTGTCTTTGGCCTCTTTGGCTTTGGCGCACGCCCATGTCACGGCGTCTTCATCGACGGCAGCCGTCTGACCACTGTCGATACCTATTAGGGTGAGTCCTGGCCATATCTCTGTGGCATAGGTTAGGGTAGTTCCATGCAACTCGGAGCCTTCTCCGTAGCCGAAATCCTTGTAATACTCGGGAAACCGCTTGCCGGATACCAGTTTCGCGTCTTCTGTCGTGTTGTTCTGATAGACCTTACCGTCTGGTTGCCAGCCTCTGTCATGGTTGCCTGGGATGACGAGTACGGGGATGCCGGCGGTCTCTATTTCTGTCAGTTTTTTTATCACATATTCATGACTCGCCTTCTCGGCGTCTTTCGTCATGTCGCCAGCGATGAGCAGCAGATCGGGTTTCTCGGCGATGATCTGACTGCAAAGCTGGTTGAAGACAGGCATACTCTGATCCACCATCTTCTTGGAGTCTGCCAGATAGGCCTGCCAAGCTTGGTTGTCAGGACTGTCAAGCAGTTCTTCACTCATCACATGGATGTCTGCCAAGAGGTATATCTTCTTGTCAGCAGTAGCCGTTACGCAGTTGGTTAGGAGAACGACCATAGTAATCAATGGTCTGATGATATTCTTTCTGATCATAATTTCAAGGATTGGATTGCAAAAATATCCTTTTTTATATAAGAAATTACGGATTTAATAATCTTTAACTCGATAATTTTTCTGCAAAATTATAATCTTTTTCGCTTGATTGTCGATAATTCTTCGTACCTTTGCGCCAAATTTGCAGTTCCTCATCCTGAAAGGGTGGTTTTTCCGACCTTTATGAGGAGGGCTTTAGTTCTGTGATGTCGCTGAATGTCAGTGCAATATGGAAACTAACATGAATGAAACGGAAAATTCGGGTTGCCGCAGCCTCTGGCGCGGTGTCCCCCTTTTATATGCTGTATTTTCGCGATGACCGATATGTCTGACATGCGCCGTTGGTACCCCATGCGGGTGACCTACTCCAGGGAATTGCAGGCCAAGGCTTTTCTGGAGAGTGTCGGTGTGGAGTGTTTCATCCCGATGCGCTACGAACAGGTCGAAGGTCATCACCCCCGTCATCAGGAACTGCGCCCTGCCATCAACAATCTCATCTTCGTGCATGCCTCTCAGTCATGGATTACTGAGATGAAGATGACGCGTCGTGAGATGGCCCCCTTACGCTATATGATGCGCCCGGTGCACGACGACAAAGGGCAGACGGTTCGTCATGAGATCATCGTCGTACCCGACCTCCAGATGGACAATTTCATGCGTGTGGCTTCAGTAGCCGACGATCGCGTGTTCTTCATCGAGAACCTCGACTTTGCCGGTAAGCCCGGTCAGCATGTGCGCGTGGTCGATGGCGACTTTGCCGGGGTGGAGGGCATCATCAAACGGGTGAAGAAGAACAAGCGCGTCGTGGTGCAGATCGAACATGTGGCGGCAGTGGCCATCGCCTTCCTGCCATCGGCCTACATTGAGATCCTGGATTGATTTTTAACGTAAAAAGAAGATATGGAAGAACAGAAAAAGAGTGCTGCACAGGAACGCCCTACCATTTACTTGGGAAATATCTGGCGTGCCATGAAACGGCACAAGCGGCAGTATTTCACCATTGTCCCGCTGACGATGGTGGTCGTCTACCTCATTTCACTGGGCTACCCCGACTATTACAAGTGTAAGGTGACCCTCGTGCCTGAGACGAGCGCTGGCAACAGCATCGGGGCACTGGGAGCCCTGGCCAGTTCCTTTGGGGTACATCTGGGTGGTAGCACTGGCAAGGAGACGGATGCCATCACCCCTTCGTTGTATCCCGACCTGATGAAGTCGCTGGATTTCACGACGTCTCTGTTTGAGGTCAAGGTCAAGCGCGACCGTGACGATAAGGCAATGACGTATTACGAGTATCTGAGAGACTGTCAGCGCGACCCCTTGTGGGATGAGGCGACTCATGCCTTCTGGAGCTTGTTGGGAGGCTCTCCAAAAAAGGAGAAGGAACCAGTCGACTTGTTCAGGCTTAAACCAGAACAGAGGAAGATCATGGGTAGGATTATCCGTAATGTCTCCTGTGAGATCGACAAGAAGATGAACGTGATCACCATCGATGTCAGGGATCAGGACCCCGTGGTGGCTGCTACCGTGGCTGATTCAGTCAGGGAACGCCTGCAAGAGGCGCTGACGGCCTATCGCACGGCGAAGTCTCGTCATGACCTGGCCTATGTCCAGAAGATCCAGAAGGAGGCTAAGCGCGACTACGACCGGGCTTGTTTGCTCTATGCCGACTTCATGGACTCCAACCGCGACATCGTGTTGGAGAGTGTCAGACAGCAGCGTATGAAACTGGAGAACGACATGCAGCTCCGCTATAACAACTATAATGCCCTGAGTGCCCAGCTTCTCGCTGCGCAGGCCAAGGTCCAGCAGGACACCCCGGCCTTTACGACACTGGAGAGAGCCACGGTCCCTGGTGGTAAGACAGGTCCTAACCGCCGTTTGATTGTCACCCTCTTCACCGTCCTGTCGTTTGTTGTCCTGACCTTGTGGATTATCTACAAGGAGGGCGAGTTTAAACCGATGTTCAGGGGCTTGAACTGACATCCCAACCCATGTTCCATTCATAATCATGATGTAAAGTGAACGAAGAAGGAAACCATATGTATGCGATGGCGGAGCGACTGTTCCCCATCTGTCGTAGTCTCACAGGCGACGGCTTTCGTCAGTCCTTGGAGATTATCCGTGAGACCGTACCCGAGATACAGGTGTTCGAGGTGCCCACAGGCACGCAGGTCTTCGACTGGACCGTTCCCAAGGAGTGGAACATCCGTGGCGGCTGGATTCGTACGATGAAAGGCGAGACGGTCATCGATTTCCGTCAGAGCAACCTCCATGTGCTGGGTTATTCCCTGCCCATCCACCAGACGGTGAGTCGGGAAGAACTGCTCCAGCATGTCTATACACAACCCGACCAGCCCGACTGGATTCCCTATGTCACCTCCTATTATAAGGAGCGTTGGGGCTTCTGTATGTCTGAACGACAGAAAGAGCAACTGACCGACGAGACCTATGAGGTCTGTATCGACAGCACGCTCGAGCCGGGGAGTCTGACCTATGGTGAACTGATCATCCCGGGTGAGACCGAGGATGAACTGTTCTTTTCGACCTACCTCTGCCATCCCTCTATGGCCAACAACGAACTCTCCGGCCCTTGTGTGCAGACGGCGCTCATCCAGTATGTGAAGAGCCTGCCGCGTCGTCGATACACCTATCGTTTCGTATTCATCCCCGAGACAATCGGTTCAATCACCTATCTCAGTCGTCATCTGTCTCAGATGCAGCAGCATGTCAAGGCAGGCTTCGTACTGAGTTGTGTGGGCGACGACCGTACCTATTCGATGGTAGCCACGAAATATGAGGATACGCTGGCCGACCGTGTGTTGACCAACGTCCTCCATTTCCATTATCCAGATTACATCCACTATTCCTTCATGAAGCGAGCCTCCGACGAGCGGCAGTATGGATCGGCTGGTGCCGACCTCCCAGTCTGCGCCTTCTGCCGGAGCAAGTATCATGAATATCCGGAATACCACACCTCCGCCGACGATCTCTCGCTCATCAGTCCTGCAGGCCTGCAAGGAGCCTACGATGTGATGACGAAGGTGATCCGGGCCCTGGAGCATAATACCTGTTACCGCATGACCTGTCCTTGTGAGCCCCAGTTGGGCAAACGAGGTCTCTATCCGACAGTGAGTCAGAAGGGTACGAAGGGCAATGCCCGCTATATTCAGGACTTCATCGCCTATGCCGATGGGCGCAACGACCTGATTGCGATGAGCAACATCATACAAGTACCTGTTGATGAGCTGATTGCCATCAAGGACCAACTGATTGAACAACAACTGTTGACAGTGTAGGATCATTCAGTCTCTTTTCCCATGTCCGTGAGTGTCAGCGTCATCATCCCCGTCTATAACACCGCCAGTTACCTGCCGGCCTGTCTGGATAGTATCCTGAGACAGACCTATGCCGACTTCGAGCTGTTGGTGGTCGATGATGGCAGTACCGATTCTTCGCCGGTCATCTGCGACGACTATGCTGGTCGTGATTCCCGTGTCAAGGTGTTCCATCAGACGAATGCCGGGGTCAGTGCCGCCCGCAATCTCGCCTTGTCACATGCCAGTGGCAAGTGGGTGTGCTTCGTCGATAGCGACGATACCGTCTTACCGGGTTATCTGGAAGAGATGGTCGCTGCGACGGCCAACGACGACTGTCTGGTGATGGGCAACATCTCTGATCCGCTCTTTGAGGGGCTGGTCACGGAGAATCTCTCCCTGCAGGGTAAGGACATGGTGGATTATATGCTCCGTCATGCCCTGTTCAACCTCTGTGGTCCTGTGGCGAAACTCTTCAGTCGGAAGGTGCTTCAGGAGAATCAGATTGTCTTCCCTGCCGGTATTCACTATGGTGAGGACCTGATCTTTCTCCTGCGTTATATAAATAAGGTAGAACAAGTCATCCTCCGCAAGTCAGAGAACTACCGGGTGACGATGCGTGAGGAATCACTCAGCAGAGGCTATTATTCCTTTGAGTCGGAATACGCCTGTTTCCAGAGCTGTCTGACGGAGATGACGGCATTCGTCGGACGACTCGACGAGACGCCAGAGCGTCAGCGCGACCTCATCTGGCGCACCCGGACGGCCGAACTCTTCCTCCATAGTGTCAAGAGTCTCTATGCCGGAGGTTGCGACGATGGGTGGTCTGGTAAGATGCGGCGCCTGCATGCTATTCCGAAGGCCTATTTCCAGTATTTTGGTATCGGTTTCAAACCACAGGGCCTGACGTCACAGGTCATCAGTTTTCTGGTGCAGCACCGTCAGTTCACGTTATTATTACTTCTGGGCGCCAGCTATGAAAGAGCCCATCGAATGAGATGAAAGATATCAAAGTAACCATCTGTGTGCCAGTCTATGGCGTAGAAAAGTATATCGAGCGTTGTGCCCGTTCCCTCTTCGAACAGACCTACGACGCCCTCGACTATGTCTTCGTCGACGACTGTTCGAAGGATGGTAGCATCACCGTTCTTCAACGAGTGGTTGACGACTACCCCCAGCGCAAACCCTTTGTCAAGATAGTCCGCCATGACCGTAACCGCGGACTGGCCGCAGCGCGCAGGACGGCCGTCGAACAGGCCACCGGCGACTATATCCTCCAAGTCGATAGCGACGACTACCTTTCGCTCGATGCCGTCAGTCTGTTGGTGCAACAGGCCGAAGAGACAGGTGCTGATATCGTTGCAGGCAGTCAGCATATCATCAGTGCGACCCAGACGGTCTATCGTCAGGATCGTGTTCCGCAGGATAAGGATGCCTATGCCCGTTCGTTACTCATCAGAAAGAGCATTCAGGGCGTTGTCGGAAAGCTGTTCCGCCGTTCGTTGATCATTGAGCATCAGTTGTTCCCTCCCGAAGGCCTGAACATGGCAGAAGATTATGTGGTGATGCCGCGGATAGCCTATTATGCCAACCAAGTAGCCAAGGTTGATGCGCCTATATACAATTATGTGAAATACAATCCCGACTCCTATACCACGACCATCAGTCGGCATGGTATCGACTGCACGGTAGAAGCATTGTCTGTGCTTGAGACATTCTTCCGACAGGTTGGGAATGCCAGTTACTATGCTGAAGCCATCGACCAGGCCAAGCTCTATAATAAAGTGACGCTCTATACCCTCGCCGCCCAAGCAGACTATGCCTATGTGCGCCCTCTGTATCCAGAGGTCAAGGTATGGCGGACGGCTATCGAGCTGAAGCACAAGCTGTTGCTCACCATGGCCTCCTTCGGATTAGACAGTCTGTTGTTCCGCATCATCCACCTCTTCAGATAACATGCAGATACAACTCTACATATACTTGTTATTTGCTATTGGTTCGCTGTTTGCCGTATTCTTCGCACCGCCGACCTTCGACCGCCCTTTCTTGGTGGTGAACATGATTGCGTTCCTGTTGGTAGGTGGTATGTTTGTGTATCATAAGTTCAGGAAACATGGCACCATTTGTTTCGACATGTTCTTCGTGCCGTCCTTCTTTTTGGTCAACTACGCCCATGCTGTGTTTATCTATCCAGACGATGGCTTTCTGCCGGCTTTCAGGTTTGCCACCCGTGGCTATCTCATCCCTTACGCCGTGGCTGTGGCCCAGACCGGCATCGCCTGCTATTTCCTGTTCAGTAGCCTTTTTGAGAAGGATGTCCAGCCAGCGCTTCAGCTGCGTCACGAAGAACCGCCGGCAGCAGCAGTCAATCGAGTCACTTATATCAATGTGATAACGACCTCCATCCTGTTCTCATATGTCTTTGTGTTCAGGGTCGTTCAGGGCTACTATCATATCTGGCCACGCCTGATGACTGTGGTACTTACCTTGATCGCCCTCTCATGGTATTATCAGGCCCAGCTGTTGGAAAAGGAAGAGCATGGCTGGTTGGTCATGCTCAAGCACAACAAACTCAATATCCTTGCAGCGTTGATGTTCTCAGTCACGATGCTTTCTGTGGGTAGCCGTGGTCAGGTGCTTTTCTTGATGTTCATGCTCCTACCGATTGTCAATACTTATTATTTCCATATCCGGCTAAAGGTTCTCGCTCCTTTCATTGTGGTAGGTGTGATTGCGATGGGACTATTGATGCTGACACGAGGTACGGAGTACAATATTTTCCAAGTGAGTTTTGGTGAGGCAGTGAAATACGGTATCGATATTCTTTTGGAGTCACCAAACATCTTATGGATGTTATTGACCGACTTTGTTGTCAATGCGAAGACCCTCTATGAGAGTATCGACTACACCCAGGTGAATGGCATCATCTGGGGCCGTTCCTATATTGTCTATCTGTTTGTCTTCATACCGTTTGGCGGCTCTGTGCTGGTCAAATTGTTGACAGGTCTTGATGGTCAGGATCTCTTTTCAGGCTATATCCTGACCGAATATGCTGAGGCAGACTATGGACTTGGTACGAACCTCATTGCCGACCTCTACCTGAATTTCTCCCTGCCAGGCGTCATCATCATGATGTCATTGTTAGGCTATATGGTAACGCATTTTGAAAAGCCGATCTCAAAGTATGGAGCCTTCCTCTATCTTTCCTTCTTTGCTAATTGCATCTATATGGTACGAGGAGATATCTTCTGTTGGCTTACATTCTTTGTCTATTTTGTCATCTTCGACTGGCTCATGCGCCTGCGCATCCAGAATGCGTCAGAACCGGCGCCTCCCGTCTCTTAAATGCCTATTATTTCCCTGATGCAGTATTTATATTACATATTACCGTTTCTGCCTTTCGTGCTCTCGATGGTCTTGGCGACGTATATCATCCCGCGCATCCTGTTCGTGAGTGTCAAGAAAGACCTGGTACTCCCCTCGCTGACCTCGAAGAAAGGCCGCCTGCGCGTCCCTCGTCTGGGCGGCGTGTCGCTCTTCCCTATCCTGGTCATCAGCCTAGGTGTCACCGTCGTCACTTTGTTGATGGGTAGTCAAACCGATGTCATCGACAGTGAGACCGACGAGACCTTCGTCCAGTATATGTTTGCGATGGCAGGTCTGACCACGATGTACCTGTTGGGGGCCATGGACGACCTCTTGGGTGTGTCTGTCAAGTCCAAGTTGTTCATCGAGATTCTGGCGGCTCTGCTGATTCCCCTGTCCGGTCTGTGGTTTAACGATCTCCACGGTCTGCTGGGCATCTATGAGGTGCCGCCCTTCTTTGGCATTCCCTTGACGGTCTTCACGGTGCTCTATATCACCAATGCCATCCCCATGCTCGACGATGTCGATGGTCTGGCATCAGGCTTGTCGATGATAGCCTTCTCCGTATTAGGCTTCGTGGCTTATCTGGGTGGTCAGCCGTTGGTGATGGTCATCTGTACGGCAATGGTCGGCATGCTCATGCCGTTTTTCTTCCGTAATGTGATGACTCCGCACATCGGCTGGCGTAACATCTATCTGGGCGACACCGGCTCCCTCACCATTGGCTATGTGCTCTCCTTCGTCGTTCTCATGCTGAGTCGTCTTGGCGGCACTCGTCTGCCAGAGGGCATCATCATGGTGTGCTTCGGCACCCTTCTCATGCCAATGTTCGACGTACTGCGCGTAGCGGTGACGCGTCTGATCAACCACCGCCATATCCTGAAACACGACCAGAACCATATCCACCACCGTCTGATGCAAGGTGGGATGAGTCCGATGGGTGTCTTGTCCACGATCCTTCTGCTCACGCTGTTCTTCGTCATTCTGAACATCGTGGGAGTCTGGCTCGACTGGAACCTGTCCATCCTGCTCATCACCGACCTGACGCTATGGGCCGTTTCACAGGTGGTGATCAGCTATTATAAGAATAAAAACAGAGATTATTGATGATGGAAGATACAATCATGCGATTATATTCGGTGCTGGTGCCCTTCCTCTTGTCAGCCGTCCTGGGATGGCTGTTCATTCCGAGGGTACTCATTCTCAGCCACCGCAAGCGCCTGTTCGACATGCCCGATGAACGTAAGATGCACAACCGTCCCATTCCCCGTCTGGGAGGTATCACCTTCCTGCCCATCCTGCTGATGTGCGTCTGTTTGGTGATAGGTCTGTGGGTGATGATGGATATGTCCTGTCACCTTCGTGGACTGCATCTGCTGCTGGTGCGCTTCATCCTCCTGTTCGTGGGGATGATGATGCTCTACCTTGTTGGGGTGGTCGATGACCTCATCGGTGTCACTTATCAGGCGAAGTTTTTGGTGCAGATTGTCTGTGCAGTCTTCTTCCCCCTCTCTGGCCTGTGGATTCACGACCTCTCCGGCCTGTTCTGGTTGGGAGAGATTCCATCCTGGGTGGGTATCCCGCTCACGGTGTTCGTGGTGGTCTATGTCACCAATGCCATCAACCTTATCGACGGTGTCGATGGTTTGGCCTCAGGCATCTGTTCTGTGGCCCTGCTTACGCTGGGATTGGCGGCGATGATGCGTGCCCAGTATCTCTTCATGGTCGTGGCATTCGGCATGCTCGGCATCCTGTTGCCCTTCTGGTACTACAATGTCTTTGGCGACGTCCAGCGAGGCAAGAAGATCTTCATGGGAGATACGGGCAGTCTGACGCTAGGTTATCTCGTCAGTTTCCTGCTCATCTACATGGCCGGTGAGGCCGACATCCTCTTCCCCCGAGAGATGCTGGTCATCGGTCTCTCTACGATGCTCATCCCGATGTTCGACATCGTCCGTGTGGTGATAGCCCGTATCCGTAACCACCGTAATCCCTTTTTGCCCGATAAGAACCATATCCACCATAAGCTCCTGCGCACTGGTATCGGTCCCCGGCTGACGATGCTCACGCTCGTCCTGGCCTCACTCTCCATCGTGCTCATCACCATCTGGTCGGTATGGATGCACATCCCCACGACATGGATCTTCTTCATCGACGTGTGCTTCTGGCTAGTGTTCGACTACACCGTCAATTACTTTATCTGTAAGAACCACCGGTTGCGCTATGAGTAATTTTTCTATTGATTCCTTGGCTATGTCGGGATTTCTTCGTACTTTTGTCCCCCGAAACTGTATTATTTAATATGAAAAGACTATTTTTGTCAATATTGTTGACACTGTCGTTTACGTTGTCAGGCTTGGCCCAGACCATGAGCGACACCCAGATTCTTCAGTATATCCAGAGTGAGGTGAAGGCGGGTACTCCCCAGTCACAGATTGCCATCAACCTGATGCAGCGTGGTGTCGATGTGAAGCAGATCCAGCGCCTCCGTCAGTTGTATGAGCAGCAGTCAGGCACGTCTGCCAAGTCATCGTCAGGCACGTCTTCCTCCAGCTCGTCCAGCTCCGACTCCCGTCTGCGCGAGCCCAACGGTTCTGTTCGGGTGGATACCCGTAGCATGCGTAATTCTTCGATGGATGGCTATGGTTACGATATGACGGACCGTCAGGATATGTACGACTCCTCTGACCGTCCCAAGGTCTATTTCAACGACTCAACGGCCTCTTTGTTGGTCCATGGCAAGAAAGTCTTCGGTCGTGACATCTTCAACAAGCGCTCTTTGTCTTTCGAACCGAATATGAACATCGCCACCCCGTCGAATTACGTGGTAGGTCCTGGCGACCAGGTGAACATCGACGTCTATGGCGGTTCACAGATCTCCAAGACTTACGAGATCTCGCCCGACGGTACGATCACGGTCGATAACTTCGGCCCCATCAGCCTGGGAGGTCTCACGGTCGATCAGGCCAATCAGAAGATCAAGGACCAGCTGGGACAGCGCTATCGCCAGTCCAGCATCCGCATGACGGTCGGTCAGACCCGCACCATCACGGTCAATGTGATGGGAGAGGTCTCTGTCCCCGGCACCTATACGCTCTCAGCCTTTGCCTCCGTGTTCCATGCCCTTTACATGGCCGGTGGTGTCAACGGTCTGGGAACGCTCCGTAACATCAAGGTCTATCGTGGTGGTCGTCAGTTGACGGTCGTCGATATCTACGACTATATCCTCAATGGCCGTCTCTCGGGTAATGTCCGTCTGGCCGATGGTGATGTCATCGTCGTGGGACCCTACGACTGCATCGTGGATATCGTCGGCAACGTGAAGCGCCCGATGGCCTATGAGATGAAGAAGAACGAGAGTGTGGCCACCCTGTTGAAGTATGCAGGTGGTTATGCTCCGAAAGCCTATAAGAAGGGCGTTCGTCTCAGTCGTATCAGTGGTGAGCATCTCTCAGGCCACAATGTCTCAGAGTTTGATATGGCGAATTTCCGTCTGGAGGATGGAGACTCCGTCATCGTCGATTCCATTGACGGCCGTTACGAGAATACCGTCACCGTCTCTGGTGCCGTCTTCCACGGAGGAATGTACGACCTGAACGACTGTTCGACCGTCCGTACCCTGATTGAGAAGGCCGGTGGACTCACCGAGGACGCCTTTGTCAACCGTGCTGTGCTGCATCGCATGAAGGCCGACCGCACGCGTCGTGTCGTCTCCGTCGATATCGACGGTATCATGTCCGGTGCTGTGGCCGACATGCCGTTGGAGAACGAGGATGAACTCTTCATCCCTTACCGTATCGAGGCGATGAGCCGTCGCACGGTGACCATCCACGGTGAGGTGCAGTTCCCCGGCAAGTATGAGTATGCCGACGATGAGACCATCGAGGACCTGATCCTCCAGGCAGGTGGTCCTACCGATGCCACCTCTACAGCCCGTGTCGATGTGTCACGCCGCATCAGCGATCCAGCTGCCACCACGTCCGACAAGACCATTGCCCAGTCGTTTTCCTTCCCCATCCGTGAAGGTTATAAGGTCCAGATTGATCCCGGTTTTACCCTCATGCCCTATGATGAGGTGTATGTGCGTAAGAGTCCGGGCTATCAGCCCCAGCGTAATATCCAGGTGGTGGGAGAGGTACTCTTCGAGGGCGACTACGCCCTGCCCACCAAGAACCTCCGTCTCTCCGAGGCCATCAAGGCCGCAGGTGGTGTGACGTCAGAGGCATACGTCCGTGGCGCCCGTGTCGAACGAGTCCTCAACGAAGACGAGCGCTTCCGCGTAGAGAGTCTGATGAAGATGGCCCGTCAGCAGACAGGCCGTGGCCTCGATACGACCACCGTCACGCGCACCGACAGCATCTATTACGTCGGTATCCACCTCGACAAGGCCCTGGAGCACCCAGG
>JAEEHP010000155.1 GCA_016280855.1 Bacteroidaceae bacterium | reverse complement strand
GGTCAGGTGAACACGGTACCAGGCATAGCCGTTGTTGATGGCATAGCCTTGGTCGTCCCAGTTCATTGTCATGTCGATGGTCTTCCAGTCGGCATCGTTGGTTTCGGGCTTTGCCCAACTCTTGTCGTCGCCTTGGTGGAAACGAGCTTGTTTCACGCTCAGGTTCTGAGCGCTGACGTTGATGGTCATCATGGCTGCGATGGCCATAAGAAGTAGCTTTTTCATAGGTTGTGAGGTTGTTTAGGTTATTTAGGTTGTGAGGTTATGAGGTTATGAGGTTGTGAGGTTGTGAGGTTGTGAGGTCGTGAGGTTTTGAGGTTTTGAGGTTATGAGGTTGTGAGGTTGTGAGGTTGTGAGGCACTTAACGAGTCAGCCTGCGTATGTTCCATTTGGCGTTGTCCGAGGCGAAGTCCCATTCGGCGAGTGTCGGTGAGCTGTCGGCGGGTGTGTAGAGGACGTATCGTGTGTTGATGCCTTCACGTCCGGGTATCCATTTCGGCAACAGTCGGAAGGTACCGTCGGTGGCTTGCTGAATGCTCCACAGCTGTTCGTCGGCACCCGTGAAAGCCGGCACCGTCGTCAGTTCCAACTCCGAAGTGGCAGCCAAGGCACGCTCGGTGCCTTCGATGACGATCTTGCAGTACGGACCGCAGAGATTGCCTCCCGCTTCGGGCACGGGTTGGATCATCCAATGCTGATGAGGACGCATCATGTAGTCGCTGCAGCGAACGGATATGTTGCCTTGCGGCCAAGTGCCGATGACCTCGCCGAGCTGTTGGTCCGGAAGGACAGGCACGGGCTCATTGGGATCGATATTACGCCAGCCCTGTCGCTGCTGCTGAATGCGGACGAAATCGACCGCGAGTTCGAGGGAATAGCCGCGTCGCTCGGAGGTGATGACGTAGATGCCTTCGTGCAAACGCTCGCCGGCCACGGGCCAGTCGTTCGTCCAGAGCAGGGGTCGCAATCCGAGCACGCTGCGTCCGCCCTGATCGAAATCGGCTTCGTAGTGGCAGGACATCACTTCGACGCCATCGTCGATGACGGTGCGTCCGAAATGGCCGGGCCCCGCTACGCGATCGCCGGCAGCGATGACCATGCGCCCACCGCCGTTGCGCATATCTCGATCGACATTATCGACGTAAGGGCCTGTGACGCTGCGTGAGCGTCCGCAGACGATGTTGTAGGTTGAGTTGACGCCGTCGCAGCACGTGCCGTGAGTGCCGAGCAGGTAGTACCACCCGTTGCGATAGATGAGGTCCGTGGCCTCGCAGTCGATGGCGACGTCGAGCTCCTTGTTACCCTGGACGCGGGCTCCGGTTGCGGGATCGAGTTCAATGAGTCGAATGGTTCCGAAATAGGTGCCGAAGGTCACCCACAGACGGTTTGTCGTCGGGTCGAGCAGCAGACAAGGGTCTATGGCATCGCAGTCCTCAAGGCCGTCGGTGGCCGCCACTTCGATGGCCGTCGTGTATTTGAAATCGGGTGATTTGGGATCCAACGTCTTGTTCCACATCGTCAGGATGCGTCCGTTATGCCCACCGCCGAGACCGCCCCCGGTGGCACCGTAGATGACGAGATAGCGGTCGCCGATGCGCAGGACATCAGGGGCTGCGCCGCCACCCGGGCGCTCAGCACCGCTGTGCCACGTCCAGCCGTCCTCCGAGATGAGCCCGCCGCCACCCGTGCCGAAGGTGTAGTACTTGCCGTCGCATTCGGCAATGGTCGAGGGATCGTGGATATAGGGAGCACCCGTCTGGGCGAAGACGGAGGCTGGGAAGAGCATGAATGAAAAGAACAGGGTATATAAAGAGGTGCGTGGAGTTTTCATGTCTATCGGATATTAATGTTAGTAACTGGGGTTCCTTTCTCGTCGATGAAACGGACACACATATCGCTGAGTCCGGGGCCGTTGACGACGGCACATCGCAGCACGTTCTGTCCCTTGCGCAAGTTGAGCCGAGGGCTGACGCCGTCATCGACGACCATACGTCGGTCGCCCTCGAGCAAGAGCACTTCCTCGCCGTTGAGCCACCACATGGAAGCGCCGTTGCTGCCCGCTGCCAGACGCACATTCTCGATGTCCTGCGGCGCATCGATCACGGTCTCGCAGCAGAAGAGGTTGCCGTAGGGCTGACTGCCGTACTGCTCGGCGAAGTGGAAGAGTTTCATGTTGTAAGCCGTCGCTTCCATGGAGTACCACTTGTTCTTTCGGTTCGCGAAAGCGGTCTGTGCCTCAGCGAACGTCTGCCGGAGCCACGAGTTGGTGAAGACTACGTTGGAACGTATATCCTGTTTGATCGGTTGCATCAATCGCCAGCGCCGTATGAAGCCGCGCTCGTCGGGTTGCGCAGCTACCGCATTCTTGGGCACGGGCGTGAAGTATTGCTGGCGGTTGCGGAACTGCAGCCAGTCCACGCTGACGGCTTTGTCCTCGCAGGTGACGACCAGATCGGCTACGCCCTTCGGCGTATCTTCGAGAGGCATTGTGATCGTGAGCCACTGTCCGCTCTGGTCGCGGCGGAAAGGCGCCGGTGCTCCGGGACGGGTGATCTCACTCTTGACGGTCAGCTGGAAACGGGCGATCACCTTGCCCTTAGCATTCTTCTCGCGGACAGCGAAGGCAGTGTTGTCGTCCGCCTTGACGCAAGCGACGAGGTAAGCATCGGTGAGGCCGCTGAAATCCACATCGCCGAAGGACATCCAACTGCCCCGCTGCGGCAGCGTAGCGTGCAAGCCCCGGAAGACCTGCACGGTGTCGTTCAACGCATTGGTAACGCCCTCGCTGGCAGCGCTGTAGCGGTCCACCTCCAAGCGTGCGGTGGCAGGTAAGACGCCCACGCCGCGCAGCGTAGGCTTCACCTCCTGGATGGTGCCGTCGGGGTTGAAGGCAATCTTGTCGATGCACACCGACCGACGTTTGTCGTCGCGCGGCGAGAAGTCGTTGTGGTGATAGAAGAGATACCACTGCCCCTTGAACTCCACCAAGCTGTGGTGATTGGTCCAGCAGCGGTTGGCGTGCTCCGCCATGATGAGTCCCTTGAAGTCCCAGGGGCCGAGGGGCGAATGGCTCATGGCGTAGGCCAAGGTCTCTGTGCCGCCCTCCTTGCGCACCCAAGGGAAGGTGAGGTAGTAGCGGCCGTTGCGCTTGAAGGCGAAGGGTCCTTCCTTGAAGCCCTCGGGCAGCCCCTTCATCTCCACGCCACCGACTTTCATGGGCGGCATCTCGGGCTGACCCTCCCGACGGGGCATCTTCACCTCCTGCAGCTCGCCGTCGAGTTCCGTCATATTGGATTTCAACTTGGCTCCTCGTATGCCCATTCCGCTCCAGTAGATATAGGCGCTGCCGTCGTCGTCGAGCAACACGCAAGGGTCGATGCCCGACACGCCGGCGATGGGTTTCGACTCCAGCCGGTAGGGGCCGTCGGGCAGGTCGGCCGTAGCCACACCGATGGCAAAGCCGCGTCCTCCCTTGGGAGCGTTGGGGAAATAGAAGTAGAACTTACCGTCCTTCTGAACGCAGTCCGGCGCCCACATGGCATAGCCGGTGGGATTGCCCCACGGCACCGTCTCCTGCGAGACGATGACGCCGTGGTCGGTCCAGTCGGTGAGGTTGTCCGACGAGAAAACGTGGTAGTCGGCCATGCAGAACCAATTCGGGCGCGCACCCTCGGCAACGGGGATGTCGTGGGAAGGATAGAGGTACACACGCCCGTTGAACACGCGCGCCGTAGGATCTGCGGTGAATTGATCCCGGATGACGGGATTCTGCGCCAAGGCCGGCAGGCTCAAGGCCGCGAGGAGGAGAAGGAAAAAGCGTTTCATGTCGCGTTAGATGACCTTTATCTGAGTTTTCAGCCGCAAATATACTCATTATTTTCCAATCGCCTGCACCGAAAACGTATTTTTTTCATCAAAGATACATAGGCCTGACATTAAACTATTCTCCAGCTGCGGTGTCGTATATGCATACAACTCGTATGCATATGAAAAAACTACTACTTCTTGCGTGTTGCTGCCTGATGGTGGTCAGCAGCCACGCCCAGCAGGCTCTTGGCCAGCGGCCAAGGGTGCAGTCGCCCGTCATCAACAGCGATTACTCAGTGACTTTCAATTTCTTCTCGCCGTCAGCCCAGCAGGTGAGCGTGACAGGTGATTTCGACGGAATCCGCCATCGTACCCTGCCCATGACGAAGCAGGAGAACGGCGTATGGACGGTCACGACGGGACCCTTGGACCCTGAGCTCTACTCCTACAGCCTGACCGTCGATGGCCAACGCTTCATCGACCCCGCCAACAGCTACGTCAACCGCGACATCTCGACGCTGAGCAATATCTTCATCGTGTCGAAAGGCGCTGACGACAAGGGTCACCTCTACCAGGTGAACAATGTACCTCACGGCACGCTCTCCCGGGTGTGGTACGACAGTCCGACCCTCGGACAACAGCGACGGATGACGGTTTACCTGCCTGCCGCCTACGACGGCAAGCGTCGTTTTCCCGTTCTCTATCTCCTCCACGGTCACGGCGGCGACGAGACGGCTTGGGGCGACCTGGGACGCACCTCGCAGATCATGGACAACCTGATTGCCGAGGGACGCTGCGAGCCCATGATCGTCGTGATGCCCAACGGCAACCCGACCTGCAACGCTGCCCCGGGCTGGTGGCACGAAGGGATGTACACGCCCGACGGCAATGCCTTCCGCGAGCGCGGCGCCAAGGCGACGATGGAGGAAAGCTTCATGGATATCGTGAACTACATCGACGACCACTTCCTCACGATCAAGAAGCGCTCAGGACGTGCGGTGACAGGGCTCTCGATGGGAGGAGGCCACACGTTCGGCATCTCACGGCTGTACCCCGAAACATTTGACTACTACGGTCTTCAGTCGGCCGCAGCACGCTTCCAACGCGGCGATGCACAATTCGACGAGCAGATGGCCAAGCTCTTTGCTTCGAAACCGAAGCTCTACTGGATTGCCATCGGCAAGGACGATTTCCTCATGCGCATGAACAGCGACTTGCGTCAATATCTCGACAGTAAGGGCTATCGCTACGAATACTACGAGAACGACGGCGGACACATCTGGCGCAACTGGCGCATCTACCTCACGATGTTCGCGCAGAAACTGTTTAAAGAATAGGTGCTTCACGCCGAAGACATGGAGGCGATTTACCGTATGGCAAGAGGCTGATTACCGATAAATATTCGCTTTTTCCTCAACAAAGTGAGGGAGAAACGTAGGCGTGTGAGATTTTTTTGTATCTTTGCGGCGCAAACAACAAAAAACCTCAACTAACATGCAACACCTACGTTTCTCCCTCGCATTTTTCATCCTGCTGATTACCCTGAACGTGTCGGCTCAGCAGGTCGTGAACCCACGTCCCTTCACCATCCCCGCCGTCCACGAATGGAAGGGCGGCACAGGGCACCTGGACATCAATGCCCAGTCGCGCATCCTCGTCGCTGACGCCCGTTTGCAGCGGGCTGCCGACCTGCTGGCCGATGACTGGCAGACGCTGACAGGACAGCGCCTCACCGTCGCACCCCTCTCGAAAGCGCCAAAAGCCAAAGGACAAACCGACATCGTCTTCGCCTATAAGTCCTTCAAGAAGCAGGGCGACGAGGCCTACGCCATCGACATCAACAAAAACGTCCGCATCGAAGCTACCGACCGCGGCGCACTCCACGCCGTGCAGACCTTGCTGCAGATGGCGAATGACAAGTCATCTGTCATTTCTCTCCCCAAGGGCCGCATCACCGACCGACCAGACTACCCCCTGCGCGGCTTCATGATCGACTGCGGGCGCAAGTATATCCCCCTTGCCTACCTACGTCATCTCGTGCGCACTATGGCCTACTATAAGATGAACACCCTCAATGTTCACCTCAACGACAACGGCATGCGCCAGTTCTTCCACGACAACTGGGATGACACCTACGCCGCCTTCCGTCTCGAGAGCGAGCGCTTCCCGGGCCTCACCGCCGAGGACGGACACTACTCGAAGGCCGAGTTCCGGCAGTTCATCCTCGACGCCGCAGCGCTCGGCGTGGAGATCATCCCTGAAATAGACGTCCCCGCCCACAGCCTCTGCTTTTCCCACTACCGTCCCAGCCTCGGCTCCGAGGAGTTCGGCATGGACCACCTCGAACTCACCAACCCCGAAGTCATCCCCTTCGTGGACAGCCTCTTCGCCGAATATCTCGAAGGCCCCGAACCTGTCTTTGCCGGACCTCGTGTGCATGTCGGCACAGACGAGTACAGCAACAAACGGCAAGACATCACCGAACACTTCCGTGCCCTCGCCGACCACCTCATCCGTCACGTGGAATCCTTCGGCAAGAAGGCCGCCTTCTGGGGTTCGCTCACCCACTCCCGCGGTACCACGCCCGTGAAAGTGGACAACGTACTGATGTACGCCTGGTACAACGGATACGCTGAACCCGACTCAATGATGCGTCTCGGCTACGACCTCGTCAGCATTCCCGACCGCTACCTCTATATCGTCCCGCAGGCCGGCTACTACTACGACTACCTCAACATACCTTATATTTATAAGGAGTGGACACCTGCCCAGATCGGACAGAAGCGTTTCGAGGAATTCCACCCGCAAATCAAGGGAGGCATGTTTGCCGTATGGAACGACCATGTGGGCAACGGCATCTCTGTCGCCGACATCCATCACCGCGTAATGCCCGCCCTGCAGGCGATGGCCGAGAAGACTTGGTGCGTGGACACCCTGCGTTCGTGCGACGAATGGCTGCGCCTCGCTGCCGGTCTCGGCGAAGCACCTGGCATCAACGACCTCGGACGCTATCCCAAGGGCGTCGTCCTCCAGCAGGATGTCGTAGCACCCTCCTCCACACGACCCGTTCCCCACATCGGATGGCCCTATCGCGTCAGCTTCGACGTCGAGGCACAGGCCGAGGAGCGCGGCACGGCCCTCTTCCGCAGCGACGATGCTGAGTTCTACCTCGCCGATCCCGTAACCGGAAGACTCGGGTACATTCGCGACGGCTACCTCTTCAGCTTCCGTCACGCCCTACGTCCCGGCACCCAAGAACACATCGCCATCGAGGGCGATAGCCGCGAGACGCGACTGTACGTCAACGGGCGCCTCGTAGAACGTATGCCCATAGACGAGCTCACCTTCCCCAAGGACAAGAAGATGAAGCTGGTACGCACGCTGCGCTTCCCACTCCAACGCACCGACACCATCCTCCGCAGCCGCGTCACCAACCTGAAAGTCGAGAGCCTATGACGCCTACCGCCAAGGACATCATCGCCTACATGGAATCGCTGCGCAACGACGAGCAGCGCCGCGTGCTCATGCGTTTCTTCAAGACCGGCCCCGGTCAGTACGGCGAGGGCGATGAGTTCATCGGGCTCAAGGTGCCGCAGACACGCGAGGTCGTGAAGCTCGTGTGGAAGGATTTTCCGCTCGACGAAGTGCCACAATTGCTCCTGTCCCGCTGGCATGAGGTGCGTCTGTGCGGTCTGCTCATCCTCGTAGCCAAGTTCGAGAAGGAGGCAACCAGGCGGCTCGCCAACGACGAGGCAGCCATCGCACGGCGCGACGCCATCCTCACGATGTACCTCCGCTACGCCGAACAGGCCAACAACTGGGACCTCGTGGACCTCTCCGTGCACAAGATTCTCGGCCACTGGCTCCTCCTGCCCACCAACCTGCCGACACCCAAGCTGCAGGTCATGGACACGTTGGCCGACAGCACGTGCCTCTGGGAACAACGCATGAGCATGGTCTGCACCTGGAAGACCACACAGGCCGGCGACCCTTCGTGGTGCCTCCGCTACGCCGAACGCCACCTCCACCATCCTCACGACCTCATGCACAAGGCCGTAGGCTGGATGTTGCGCGAAGTGGGCAAGCGCATCTCCATGGACCTTCTCCGCGACTTCCTCAGCCAGCACGCCCACGAGATGCCACGCACCGCCCTCCGCTACGCCATCGAACAGATGACCGACGACGAACGGCAATACTGGATGAAAGCGAACTGACTTCGCTAAATAGCGGCGATGACTTCGATCTCGACCTGGGCTCCCTTGGGCAGCGTCTTGACGGCGACGGCAGAGCGGGCGGGGAAGGGTTCGGAGAAGAAGTCGGCATAAACGGCGTTCATGGCAGCGAAATCGTTCATGTCGGCAAGGAACACGGTGGTCTTGACGACATCGCTCATCGAGAGTCCGGCCTCGGCGAGGATGGCCTGCACGTTGAGCAGCGACTGACGGGTCTGCGCCGTGATGCCGCCTTCGGGGAAAGCGCCCGTGGCGGGGTCGATGGGCAGCTGACCAGAGGTGTAAACGAGATTGCCAACGCGAATGGCCTGGCTGTAGGGGCCGATGGCAGCGGGTGCCTGAAGAGTGCTGATTACTTGTTTCATGGGGAGCAAATCATTAAAGTTTCGTAATTGTTGGTGCAAATGTAGTGATTTATCTGCAACTATAGCTATATTTGTGGTCAGATTTAAGTGTTTTTATACACAAACGGACAAATAACCGACATGATGAACAGACTGATTCTTACATTCGTTGCCGCCTGTGCAGCAGCAGGCACTATGGCACAGGACGGCGTGGAGATACGCCGTAACCAAGTAGGCTGCTATCCGCAGCAGGAGAAAGTGATTGTGGTGGAGGGCATCAACCCTTCAGGCAAGGTGCGGGTGACGATGCCCGACGGCAAGACGACGAAGCCGAAGAAGGGCGCGCGCAAAGCCGTGTCGCCTTGGTCTGGAAAGACACGCTATGTCGTTGACCTGGGCGACCTGACGATGCCGGGGCGCTATGTGGTGAGCGTGGGCAATGAGCATTGTGACGTCGTGGTGAGCGACCGTCCGTACGCCGACATCGCGAAGGCTTCGCTGCGCCTCTTCTACCTCATACGCTCGGGGGTGACCATCGACCGCGGAGGGGCGTACAACCGCCCGATGGGGCACCCCGACACGAAGGTGTTGGTCCACAATTCGGCGGCATCGGCGCTACGACCTGCGGGGACGGTGATCAGCTCGCCCTTCGGCTGGTACGACGCAGGGGATTACAACAAATATGTGGTGAACTCAGCGTTCAGCATCGGCCTGATGTTTGCGGCCTACGAGCGGCAGCGCGAATACTTCAACGCCCTGAGCACAGACATCCCAGAAAGCGACAACAGCACGCCAGACTTGCTGAACGAGATGATGTTCAACCTGCGATGGCTGCTGACGATGCAGGATCCTGAGGACGGCGGCGTGTACCACAAGCTGACAACGCCGCGCTTCGAGGGGTTCGTAATGCCTGCCGACTGCCATCAGCCGCGCTACGTCGTGGCGAAGAGTGTGACGGCGACGCTGGACTTCGCGGCGGTAATGGCCGATGCGGCACGCCTATTCGAACCTTACCAACAAGACTACCCCGGTTTCGCTGCCACAGCGGCTGCCGTGGCGGAACGGGCATACAGATGGGCAAAGGAGCACCCTACGGCGTTCTACCGTCAGGAGCAGCTCACCGACCCCGCCGTCAGTACAGGCACCTACGGTGACCGCAGCGCCAACGACGAGTTCTTCTGGGCAGCCTCGGCGCTCTACCGGCTGACGGGCCGACAGCAGTACCTCGAGGATGCGCTTGCGTTTGCACCTCAGCGCTACTCCACCCCATCATGGGGCTACGTGGCATCGCTCGGTGCATTTGAGTGGATGGAAGGAAGTGTGAAAAGTGAAGGTGTGAAAAGTGAAGGAGTGAAAAGTGAAAAATATGAAGATGAGGAGGTGAAGGGGAAGAGAGAGGAGTTAGGAAAGAGGATGGTGGAGCAACTGATGACTTACTGCGAGGAGGCGGTGGGGGCGGCAGCGTCGTCGTGCTTCCAAGCTCCTTACGGCAACAATGCGCGCGACTTCGGCTGGGGCTGTCTGGCAGAGCGCTGCTGCTGTCAGGCCTTCTCGTTGCTCTTTGCCGACCAACTGCTGGGCAGCGACCGCTATCGTCGCTATGCCCTCGCGAACGCGGACTACCTGCTGGGACGCAACGCCACGGGCTACTGCTACGTGACGGGCTTCGGCGACAAGAGCCCTCTTCATCCTCACCACCGCATCTCCGCAGCCGACGGCATCGAAGCACCCTTTCCGGGTATGCTCGTCGGCGGACCGAATCCGGGACAGCAGGACAAGCATGACATAAAAGCAACTTATCCCTCGGCATATCCCGACGAATCATATATCGATGATGCTGAGTCCTATGCCTCCAACGAAATCGCCATCAACTGGAACGCGAGTCTCGTCGCCTTCCTCTGCTGGCTCGACGCGCTGCGGGACATATAATCATCTTGCTTATCGCTTTTGTTTTTGATACAACGAATTATACAAATTAAACGAATTTGTCTTGTAGAATCGGATGCAATAACGGACGAATGACAAAAGGGGCTGTGCCACGTGACACAGCCCCTTTTGTCATTATGTAACTTGTACTACTCGTAGTAGTAGAGCTTCGTTGGCGTGAACCTGTCGCCCGTCAGGAGCAGGTGTTGGTCGTCGAGGACGTCGAGGATGGGATCGCCGGAGAAGTTGATCTCAAGGGTCCATGTGCCGTCGCCGTTGTCCTTGAGCAGGTCGCTGGTACCGGGCTGGAAGTCGGCACCTGTCCAGGTGGTGCTCCACCATCCTGTGGTCACGCGAATCTGAGGATCCTCAGCCTGAAGATCGACGTAGAAGGTTCCAGTCTTGATGATCTCCCACTGATCCATCGGAATGGCATAGATTTCCTCGCCGGTGGAGTGTTCCACGTTGGAGAAGCGGTATTGACCACTCCAGCTGACAGCTCCTGCGGAGCCGTCGCCCTGCCAGATGACCACGGGCGTCTTGGCACCGCCGCCACCGTGTATGACATCGATGAAGTAGATCTCCTCGACGGAGTAGCCGCCGCCGGTGAAGAGCAGGTGCTGGGCGTCGAGGACGTCAAGCAGCGGGTCGCCAGCGAGGTTGACGGTGAGGGTGTAAGTACCGTCGCCGAGGTCCTCAAGGAGCTCGTTGCCGGGCTGGATATCAGCGCCCGTCCAGGTGGTGCTCCACCAACCTGAGGTGACGCGGATCTGCGGGTTAGCGCCCTTGATGGTGACATAGAAGGTCTCGCTCTTGAGACGCTCCCATACATCCATCGGCACGGTGTAGCACTCCTCGCCCGTGGAATTGCTCTCGGGTGCGAAGCGATACTCGCCACTCCAGTTGATCTCGCCGAGCTGACCGCCATTGGTCCAGACGGGAACCTTCACTTCCTGATCACCAGGACCATCGACCCAGACTTCCTCTTCGAAGAAGATTTCATCTACGGCGTAGCCACCACCGGTGAAGAGCAGGTGCTGAGCATCGAGCACATCGAGGAGCGGGTCGCCAGCGAGGTTGACGGTGAGCTTATATACGCCATCGCCGAGATCCTCAAGGAGCTCGTTGCCAGGCTGGATATCGGCGCCCGTCCAGGTGGTACTCCACCATCCTGAGGTGACGCGGATCTGCGGGTTAGCGCCCTTGATGGTGACATAGAATGTCTCGGTCTTGAGACGCTCCCATATATCCTGCGGCACGGTGTAGCACTCCTCGCCCGTGGAATTGCTCTCGGGTGCGAAGCGATACTCGCCACTCCAGTTGATTTCACCGAGCGAGCCGTCGTTCTTCCAAACGGTTGTCTTGACGACCTCCATGTGACCCTCGTCGGCTGCGGGCTCGTAGGTGAGTTCGGGCATCGGGATTTCCAGCCCGTCGTAGGTGTGGAGCTTACCGACGAATGTACCTTTATAGATATTCTTGAGTGGTACGCGGAAGATGAGGTTGCTGGTTCCTTTGCGATAGAAGTCCTTGTGGTCGATGAGCTGCCACACGGAGTCGGGATCGAGCAGTTCGACGGCGTTGATGAACTCGAGGTCAGAACCGAAGACGGTGATGAGTTCACCGCCCCCGGCCTGTTCGCCGGGTTGCTTGGAGAATCCCGTGACGACGGTGTGACCGACGGTCATCGGCAGTGGAGATTCGACTTCATCGTCGGCCGAACGCACAATGAGCTTGCCACCTTCCTCGGCAATGGCCGCGGGGGTGTTGACACGAATCATATCATTGCTGACGACCTCGAAATCGGTCACTGTCACGCCACCAGGGAAGCGTATTTCGGTGGCACCGAGGAATCCCGAGCCATTGATGGTTATCGGCTGATTGGGGACGACCTTTCTCGGGAAGAACGTTTTGATGCCCAGTCCGACATCGGCCGAACCTAAGCCGTCGTTATCGGAACAAGCTGTGAAGGTGGTGCCGATGAGAACCACCGCCAGCAACGCGCCTAAATAATTGATTATATTCTTCATAATTCGTTACAGTTTTTAGTTGACGAGTTAACGAGTTGACAAGTTCTTCGCAGAGCGAAGCGAGCAGAGCTCGAGCGGACGAGTTGTTAGTTATCGTTTTCGTTGTCGTATTCGTTAACATTATCGTATTCGTTAACGTTATGGTTTACCATCCCGGGTTCTGAGTCAGATTGGGATTCTTCTTGATTTCGGACTGCGGAATGGGATAGAAGTTAAACTTCTCGTCCCACTGACGGTTGACGGTAGAACGTGTGAGCTTCAAGTCGCTGCTGATATTGGCCACCTGAATGTTCTTGAAGTACTTATCGCCCTTCTTCCAGCGACGCACATCCCAGAAACGATGGTTCTCGAAGGCCAGCTCAACGAGACGTTCGCGCTCGTAGCGAGCGACCCACTCGTCGCCTTCCTCTGTGAACGGCGGCATCTGAATGTCAGCGCGTTTGCGGAGGACGTTGATAGCCTCGTTGGCGGTCATGCCGAAGGTAGCGTCGTTGGCGCTGCCCGTGGTGTTGAAGACAGCCTCAGCATAATCAAGATAGAACTCGGCCAGGCGGAAGAGAATCCACGTATGGCGGCGACGGGTCTGGTTATCAGCTGTGGTAACGCAGGAACCATCGACGTACTTGCGGAGGTAGTAACCAGTGGAGGTGGCGCCATACTTAGGTGCTGCATTGAAACCACCCTTAAAGGTTTCGATGACTTTCTTCTGAGCGCCGTTGGTGGGCCATTCGTCGCCATTCTTCACCACGGTGAGTGCGAAGCGCGGGTCGAGGCCTTCGTAAGGATCCACTTCGTTGAGGTCGATGCTACCGGGATAGCGCTGGGCGAATGTTTCGCCGTTGTCGAGATATTCATACTGGTCAACTAAGCTTTGGGTGGGGCAGTTGCCGGAGGAACCGTTCTCCACACCGATGGGGTAGTTGGCCATCTCAAACGTGTTGCTCTCGCCACGACCTAAGCCGAAGATGATTTCCGGATTCAGGAAAGCGTCATGTCCCCACAGGTTGGCGTAAGGGCTGAGCTTCAGGCCCCATGTGGAGGCGTTGTCGAGGATATATTTGCAAGCCTCTGCAGCCTTACCCCACTTCATCTTGTCGCCCGACGGGTTGTGGAGGGGCGAAGCGGCATACAGGAGGGTGCGTGCCTTGAGGGCATAAGCGGCAATGCGCGTGGCACGGCCGACCTCGGCGTTGATTTCAGTGACGTAGGACTCAGGCAGATAGGGCGCGATGGCATCACACTCGTCAACGATGAACTTGACGATGCTGTCAGCCGAGGTGCGATGAATGTTGTTGGCCTGAGCGTTGGTGAGAGTGGTCGTCACGAGGGGTACGTCGCCATAGGTCTTGAACAGCTCGAAATAGAAGTAGGCGCGCAGGAAGCGTAGCTCGTAGGGGAAGAGCTCCATCTGCGCCATCCAGTTCTGATAGTCGCTGTTGTACTTCCAGTCGGAGATGTCCGTTTCGTCGAGTTTCTCGAGGTACATGTTGACATCAGCGATGGCGGTGTAAGCCTTGTTCCAGGTGTTGGCGTATGGATTGGCGGGGCTCCAACCTCCGTTGACGTAGTTGTTGACAGCTCCTGTTTCGAGGGCATACTGTGCCTCGTCGGTAGCGCTGGCGAGGAAATATGCGCTGTTGGTCTCCAACTCATTATTATACACCTGGGCATAGACATCGAACACGAGGTTCTTGATGCCGTCGGAGAAATAGTTGTAGGTCCACTCCTCGTCGCGTGTCGTTTCCTCGGTGTAGTCGAGATCGGCACAGGAGACAGAGAGTGCACAGAGCAGGCATAGAACGCTGGACCAGCTGCAGTATTTCTTAATAGTTATTGTCTTCATAATCGTCTATATCTTTTTAGAATTGAACAGAAAGACCTACGTTAACAGCCTTCATGACGGGATAACCGGTGTTGAGGTTCTCGGCGTCCATGGTGCCGATGTTGTCGAAGGACAGGAGGTTCTGTCCCTGGACGAAGATGCGGGCACACGAGACTTTCAGCGGATCAACGACCTTTGCAGGCAACTTGTAGTAGAGTTCGCAATCGCGCAGCTTGAACCAGCTGACGTTGCGGTACCAAATTGTGGAGGGCTGTGCGTTGTTAGCCACGTTTTCCGTGGACAGACGCGGATAGAGGGCAGCGGCTCCAGCATTGTCGAAGCACTTGTCGTAGTACTCCTTCGAGAGGTTGCGGTTGTCGGAGAGGGCTCCCCAGACACCATCAACGTAGCGCAGGTTCTTCACCTGCTGGGCTGCGCCCTGGAAGGTAGCGTTGATGCCGAAGCCCTTGTACTCGAGACCGAGGTTGAAAGCGTAGTTCAGTGCCGGGAAGGCGTTGCCGTAGTCCTGAGCCACGAAGTCGTTTTCGTTGATGACGTTGTCACCGTTGATATCCTTATACTTGATATCGCCGACCTTGACCTGTCCGAACTGCTGGACGGGGCTGTTGTCGATGTCAGCCTGATCCTGGAAGAAGCCTAAGGCCACGAGGCCACGCTCTGCATCGGCAGGACCGCCGACAACAGAGAGGTTAGGATAGGCGGGGGTTTCAATCCACTCGAGGATCTTGCTCTTCACGTAAGAAACGGATCCACCTGCATTGAGGTTCAGACCGTTGCTGAACGTCTTGGCATAGCGCAAGCCAAATTCAGCACCGTAGCTGGCCACGCGACCCTTGTCGTCGTAGGACGACTGGATGCCGACCACTGCGGAGTTGAGGGAACCGGCGCTGACAAGGATGTTACGACGCTGCTGATAGAAGAGGTCGAGCGTGACGTCGAGCGAATTGGCGATGCGCAGGTCGGTACCGAGGTTAGCCTTGTAGGCCGTTTCCTGCAGGAAGTCGTCGGTGGGGAACTGCGTGAGGAATGCACCCCACGAGCTCTGGAAATTGTTGCCATACCAGAACTGCCCGTGGCTGTTGTTCCAAGCGGGGAGCCAGAGGCCAGCCTGAGGAACATAGTCGGTATGCTGGATACCGCCCGAAAGACGCACCTTACCATAGTTGAGGAAGCTGCTTTCGGGGTTGTTGGCGTAGATGTAACCCAAGCCGGCGGTCGGCGAGAAGGCCCACTTGGCAGGATAGCTGCGGTTGGAGCCATTGGCGGCCAGGACGACGTCAGCCATCAAGCGGTTGGCGTGGTCGTAGTGCAGGGCGAGCTGCCAGTTGGCACGATACCACGTGTTGCTACGGCCGTCGCGAATCTCGCTCTTCATGTTGTAGCCTGCATTAGCAGCAAAGTTGTCGCCATTGCAGAATTGGATGCCATATTTCAGGCCAGCGTTGAAGGTGGCGATGCGCCACTGCGAGTCAACGTAGTAGTTGAACTGCAGCTTATCCTCAACGGTACCCATGACAGCTTCCTGCATAGCGCCGGCGCCATCGTAGTAGTTCCAGCCGTACTGATAGCCCTTGGTGCGGGTTTCAATGGTGTTGGAGGCGTTGTCATAGGAACCGCCTACGTACAGCTTCAGGCCCTTGGTGATGACATCGAGATCCTGTTCCAATGTGATGTTGGCCCAGATCTGACGCTGGTGGGTCTTCATGAAGCCTGCACCCTGCGACTTGGCCAGGAGATTGAAGTCGCCATAGGTCTGGCTACCGCCCCATACGCTGCCGGCCGGGGTGAGGCCCATCGTGCGGACGGGGAATGCCAGAGCAGGAACTTTGTACAGGTGCCACCAAGCGTCGTTGGAGCTCACGTTGGGCACACCGTTGGTTTCCATGAGGATACCGAGGATGTTGGTTTTCACACGGGTGCTCTTGCTCACTTCGAAGTCAACGTTGGCACGGATATTGGCCTTGGAATACTTCAGCTGCGAGGTCCAGTCCTCCTGTTTGGGATTAGCATAGAGGCCGCGGGCATCAGTGTAGTCGATCTGTGTGTAGTACTGTACCTTGTCTGTTCCACCGAAGAAGGAGAGGTAGGCGTTGGTCTCGTGAGCTGTGTTCTTGAACACTTCCTTCTTCCAATCGATGTTGGGATAGACATAGGGGGCGTTTGGATCAAGTAACTTCTGCATTTCTGGGTCGTTACTATCCAGGAACTTCTGCATTTCGGCATCGGTGTAGGCTGCGGCAGCACCGTCGTTAGCACGGGCGCGATTGAGCGCGTTTGCATAGTCGTAGGCGTTGACCATTTCAGCCGTCTTCGGGTCGAACTGGAACTTGTGGGAGTAGCCGGCCTTGAAGTGGTACTTACCGTCCTTGTTGCCATGCTTGGTCTTGACAAGCAGCACGCCGTTGATGGCTTCGTGG
>JAEEHP010000016.1 GCA_016280855.1 Bacteroidaceae bacterium | reverse complement strand
CAGCTGGATCCTAACATCGACGTGATATGGGGTACGGCGACAGACGATACGCTGGGTGAGGATGCGAAGGTGACGATACTGGCTACGGGTATGGAGGACAGCCTGAGGGAAGAGGTGGAGAAGGATGTGCATCAGAACGAGGATGACTATTACGAGGACTTGATCCCGAAACTCTACAAGCCCGTGAAGAAGACGCCGACGATGGGGCAGGTGATCACGCAACAGACGTTGCCTTTCGAGGTGGAGCCTGCTGAGGCGCCTGAACCTGCTGTCGTGACGGAGGTGAAGCCGAAGGAGCCGGAGCCTGAGCCGCAGCAGGAGACGGCGGTGAAGGAGGAAGAGACAATCCTCACGAAGTGGAAGAACTGGCTGAACAATCTGATGACTGTCGTGACGGAATGAACGAACTGTTGACACCAGAGGAGACGGCCCAGGAGATCAAAAGGCTCATCGGGCTGTTGCAGGCAGAGGGGAGGAGAGACCTGCTGCTGAAGGCCATCGGCGTGCCGCTGCTGGAGGAGCTGCGCATCGAGGCGGCAAGGCGGAAGCTGAGTCGGCTGGTCATCACGAGGGACTACAGGTTCGTGCTGGAGGACTATCATCGGGAGGTGGACTTGCAGCCCGTGCACAAGGCTGTCTATCTGCTCTTCCTGGCGCATCCGGAGGGCATCGAGTTCAAGCGGCTCGTGGACTATCGTGAGGAGTTGCTGAGGTATTATATGGCGACTGCCAAGATGATGGATAAGGAGAAGGTGATAGAGGGTGTGAACCATCTGACGGATCCGCTCGACAATGCCATCAATGAGAAGTGTTCGCGTATCAAGAAGGTGTTTACGGACATCATGGACGAATATTCGGCGAGCTATTATATCATCAGCGGGCACGCGCCACAGCCGATGGCGGGTTCGGGCCGTATCTGGTACAGGCGCCTGAAGGTGATCACGCTCCCAAGGGAGTTGGTGGTCAGGGAGTGAGAGGGAAAGTAGCAAAAACTGAGGAAAAGATTTGCAGACTTCGTGATTTATTCTTACCTTTGCAAGCATGAAGGAGAAAAATAACACGAAAAAAGAGTGATGAGAGGTTTGTTGATAGTCGGACTGTGGCTGGTATCGCTTGTTGGTGGTGCCCAGACGAGTGCGCCCGACTGGCACAGCGACCGCGCGGCGGGCGATAAGTACCTCAAGGAGTTCCACATGGCGAAGGCGGCGGCCTGTTATGAGCGTGCACTGAAAGATCCTGCCATCAAGGACAGCATCGAGGAGCAACTCGTCATCCTCAGACACGTGATGGACTGCTACGACCAGATGGTCGATGCCGATCATCTGACACAGGCCATCTTCCGGCTGCGGAAGCTCGCCGAGAAGCATGGCAACAAGGCTTTCGAGGCCATCAGCTATGCCACCAGTGGACGCTGGCATCACTATAACGGTCAGAAGGCGGAGGGCTATGAGTATTGCCTGAAGGCGGTGGAGATGATGAAAGCGACCGATCATCCCTATAAGCACGTGGACTTGCGTAACTTCTATGGATATTTAGTAAGAATGTACGCGCGCGATGGCCGGTACGACGAGGCTCTGCGCATGTCGCAATTGCAGGAGGCCGAGGCCCGTGAGCCTGCGCCCACGCAGCATACTGAAGATGCCGACCGTGGACTGCGCCTGGTGTATGCCCTGCGTGCTGATGCGCTGGCGATGGCTGGTAGGATGGGGGAGGCTGACAAGGCCTATGCCATCTGGAAGAAGATCTGCTGTGCCAATAATTTCGACGATATCGACATCTACCGCTACTTGTATCTCAGCCGCCATTACGACGAGGCGCTCGACGTTCTCAAGCGCTACGGCGAGTACCTGCAACAGGAAGGCGACACGGTGTCATACCGTATGCTCTCACTGCTGAACCACGAGGCGGTGCTCTATGCGAAAATGCGCAACTTTGAGGATGCCACAGTGACTGGCACGAAGGTCGGAGAACTTGCGCTCAGTCTGTACACCAAACGTATGGGCGTTCACATGCAGACCACTTATAACCTGCTGAAAGAGCAAGACGAATCGAATCGTAAGACACTATGGCTCAGTATGCTGCGGCTGTTGATTGTGATGTTGGTGATCCTCGGTGTCGTGGTGCTCTACTACATGCGCCATATCCGTCGTCGTAACCGTGCGATGCTGAAGGTGCTCAATGGCCTGGATGCCTATCGTCGGGCCGTGATCAATGGAGAGGCGCCTACGTCGCCTGAAGTGGTGGCGGCCATCGAGGAGCTGCAGTCGCTCGAACTGCCCCCTGACAAGTCCGAAGATATGGAGGAACCCGACGACGAAGACCGTCGTCTCTTTGTGGAGATGGACATGCAGGTGACGCGCGATCAGCTTTTCCTGAAACCTGGTCTGGGGCGTGACGACCTGATGCGCCTCATCGGTGTGGATAAGAACCGTTTCGGTAAGATGATGAACAAGTACTCCGATGCTTCCAACACCTCGGTCTATATCAACACCAAGCGCGTCGAGTTTGGAGCGCGCCTGCTGTTGGAGCACCCTGAATACACCATTGCCACTATTGCCGCCGAGAGTGGATTTAACAATACCATGACCTTCAACCGTTCTTTCAAGGAAATCTATAACATGACTCCTTCGGAATATCGCGATGTTTTTGCCCGAAAAGAGTAATAGGGGGGGGTGATTGTAATATATTTTCCGAATTGTTATAAGATTTTAAAATTGGCATCTAACGGTGAATGCAACTCGTTGATACTCATTACTCTTGACAAATTGTTATATTGTGTATCGGACAAATTGTTATTCTGATTTTTATAACATTCTGTCCGTTATGTCAAATATTGGTCGGTTAATTTTGTAATTTTTGCAATTGCGACTTTTTGTTTACGGACAAATTGTTATAACAATCGGACTAATTGTTGCAGATAGGCATTTGCTCGCTTATTATTAAATAGGTGAAATTTCGTATCTTTGCAAATAATAACTGAGAAAATCATGAGATACTACAAGAAATTAACCATGATGACCTTTCTGCTGTTTTCCGGATTTTGTTTGGAAAATGTGGCAGCACAGCGAGGAGCTATTCGTAACAATTTGCTATACGATGCGACGCTCACGCCGAACTTAGGTGT
>JAEEHP010000015.1 GCA_016280855.1 Bacteroidaceae bacterium | reverse complement strand
TCCTGTGGCACGAGAACGTCGATGTTCCCATCACGGGTAACTCCACCCACCCCACCCGTTTCCAGCACCCCGTAGCAGGTACATACAAGAAGGAGCGCGTGCTGGCCGGCAAGCCCTACTTCAGCGTAGCTTCCGGTGGTGGCACAGGCCGCACCCTGCATCCCGATAACATGGCAGCCGGTCCCGCCAGCTATGGCATGACCGACACCCTGGGCCGCATGCACTCCGACGCTCAGTTCGCCGGTTCCAGCTCCGTGCCTGCTCACGTCGAGATGATGGGCTTCCTCGGCATCGGTAACAACCCGATGGTCGGCGCCACCGTCGCCATCGCCGTGGCTATCGACCTGGCCCTGAACAAGAAGTAACCCCACATCTGTTGTAAAAAGCGACGAGGCGACCATCTGGCCGCCTCGTTGCTTTTTTAATGTATAATGTACAATGTATAATGTATAATTCTTCTTCAACGCAGAGGCGCTGAAGCGCAGAGAATCCGGAGATAAGGAGAGGTCAATTGTGCATTATGAATTGTGCATTATGAATTGTGCATTATGAATTGTGCATTATGAATTGTGCATTATGAATTGTGCATTATGAATTGTGAATTGTTCCATCTTCTCCTTCCTCCTTTTTCGCCTCCAGAAAATTTTTATTGATTTTTGCTTCTCCTTACACTTTTCGCTGTAAGCTGAATAATTTCAAATGGTTAAGTGGAGTGTAAGGTGTTTTTATGCTTACACTACCCTACACTACGTCGTCGAAAAGTAAAACAAGTTGTTTTACCTCTGATCAGTTGGGTGTGAGAGGTGGTTTAGTCAACTAATTTGAGGTAAAACAACTTGTTTTACTTTTCCGCCGTCCAGCCGCTATTCCGTGCGAAACCAGTCACATTGCCAACTTCGCTTCGCCGCATAAGCCATCTGAACCCGCTGCAAAAACATGCCCCTCCAACACCCCTCCTGGCAAACTTTTACATCGAAAGCCTCAAAAACAGGCCAAATAGTGTATGGTAGTGTAAGCATAATCGCACCTTACACGCATGATAATTCATTAGTTATCATTAGCTTATAAGCAAAAGTGTAAGCATGCGCAAAAATTGGCATTTTAAAATGAAACTGGCATTTAGAGGCTTTGTACAAACCACCCCCCCAAGAGCACGTTTACGTTACTCCCCCTTTATCCTGCCACCCCATTCCATTCTTCTTCATCAGCCCATCGTCATAGCAAAGCAAGCCTTTTACACTTTTCTTTCTTGTTAAAGGGTTAAAGATTCTGTTTATGAAATACATTGTTTCAAAGCCCCGCCACCCTTTACGAGCAGGCGAGCAGGAAAGACTAATCAAAGAAACGACAAGGGGTTAATAATTATTTATCACCATGTCACGACCTCAGCGTCGCCGAAAGACTCATAGCCGCTGACAAGGACGTAGTCACCAGCATGAAGTCCCTCTATGACCTCGTATCGTTCGGCATTTTGTCGTCCTAGTTTAATGGGGACGCGACGGGCTGAGTGCCCTGTTTCATCGACCTTCATTATCCATTGTCCACTTGTCTGAGCGTAGAAATTACCACGAGGAATGATGAGTCGCTGCTCAGGTGCGCCAAGCTCGATTTGCAGATGGAGGCTTTGCCCCAAGCGGAGATTTTCACAATCTCCTCTCAATTCAACAGCAAAACTATGCTCCTGTACTTGAGGAGTGGTGCGGCTGACTTCAAAGAAATACTTATGCCCTTTCAACATCGATGTGGCAGGTAGGCCGGATTGGACACGATCAATGTAGTATTCGTTCAACTTGGCTGTCACCTTATAATCTGTCAGCACACCGATTTCACCCACCTGTTCGCCAGCAGACACCTGTCCGCCAATGACGGCGTTGAGGTCGCTAATCTGTCCGTCGGTAGGAGCCAGAATGACGAGGGCTTCGCGACGGCGGTTGCTGTTTCCAAGCTTTTGTGCTTCCATTGCCATCTGTTGCTGAATGAGCTGACGGTTAATCACGTTCAGTACGGAATCCTGATGCAAACTCTCGATGTTCAACAGTGTTCGGTGGCGGTTATATTCATATTCGTCTTTTGCTACCTTCAGCTGCGCCTGACTTTTTACACCCATCTGCGCCTCCTCCTTGGCCAGTTCATAGTCCTGTTCCATTTTCTTCAGTTCAAAGTCTGCCTGTAGGGCTTGGCTGCGGAGGGTGATGCTCTTCTGCTGCATCTCGATGAGTTGCTGGCGGTGCTGCATCTGTTGCAGGTCGTAGCTCTGCCGCTCTGCCGCTATCTCCTCAAGCACCTTCGGGTTGGAAAGAACGAGAATTGTGTCGCCTCGTTTCAGGACATCGCCGTTGTGGCAGCAGATTTGCTCCACCGTACCGCCTTCCTTCGCGTTCACTCGCATGCTTGTTGCAGGGCAGACCACGCCGCTCACATCAATGTATTCCAGGAACTCGCCCTCCTCGGCCACCGCTATCTGCGTGTCGTCAATCTCTATCTTCAACGTTCGTGGCCCAAGTTGCAGCACCATGGCATAGACAATCAGGGCGATAAGCACAGCTCCGCCCATGAGATACATGCGGTACCTTACGTACCAAGGCTTCTTTGGTAACTTTATATCCATATCATTCTTTTAGAGTTAAGCTCCTCAATCCATAGTACAGACTCCAATACGTCTGCAAAGCGCCGATAAAGGCCCGCTGTGCATTATCCTTCTCGCTGATGCTTGTGTTCAGTTCCAGCAGCGACGAGCGACCTTGCACATACAGCCACCGTGCCACTTCGTAGCGACGCAAAGCTGTCTCGCGAGTCCGATAGGCGATGCGGACTCGATAGCCTTGCAAGTTGTATTGGCGCACCATCTTCAGTACGTTCAGTCGGAAGTCCTCCATCGCCTGTTCGCTTTGTGTTTTCGTCAGTTCCAGTCGCGACTTTGCCACGCGCACCTGCCCTTTGCCGCGTCCCCAATCCAAGAGGGGCAACGATAGCGTCAGACTGCCGTACTGCTGATTGAGCGGTCGGGAGAATGCTTCGCCGAGCGTCGTTCCCGTCTGCGAGAGACCGAACTGCACATACAGGTCGGCTTTCAAACCGCGATTCGCCTTAGCAGAAGCCAGCGAGCTTTGGCTCTCAAGAACGTTGAGGCGCAGTTTGTCGGGGTCGGGATTGTTCTCGAGGGCCAGCGCAAGCGCCTCGTTCGCATCGATAACGACATCATGAATCAGCGTGTCGGGCACAACCCTCAGCGATACTGCGTCCTTTATGCCCAAGTAGGATTTGAGTGCCAGCATCGACTCCTCCACC
Source organism: Bacteroidaceae bacterium (assembly GCA_016280855.1). GTDB lineage: Bacteria > Bacteroidota > Bacteroidia > Bacteroidales > Bacteroidaceae > Physcousia. Next base: position 2,738 of record JAEEHP010000015.1, on the reverse strand, counting down.
TCTGCCTCTGCATTCAGCTGGTTCGTCTCTTCCGTCAGACGGCTCACCTCCAGCTGCAACATCTCGTTTTCTGTGATGCTGCCCCTTTCGTAGCGACGTAGGGCATACTGGTGCAAGGTATCGCTCACGGCATAGTTCTGTCGGGCAATGTCGAGGTTGGTCTGAGCCGATGCCAGCATGAAGAAATAGCTGCTTGCTCGTGCTGCCACCAGTTCCATGGTCTCTTGATATTGCTTCCTGGCAATGCGTACCCGCAATGGTTCAGTTCGTTTTGCCCACTTTAGGCTGTTGTGCCCAAAGATGCTCTGTTGATAGCCGATGGAAAAAGGTACGGTGCTATAGCCATGAGTATGCTGCTCGAACTCATCCTGACGGTAGATGTTGCTGTTCACGAACAGCGTGCCACCCGTCAACGCCACATTCTGTCTGATGCTGAGCGACAGGTCGGTACTTAGTTGGTTCTGCCGCACAAAAACATTGGTACCATCGGGCTGCGTGATGCTGCTCACCTGACGGTTCAGCGAAGGCGATGACGAGAGCGATACCGACGGCAGGTAGTTCGCCTGATAGTAGCGGTAGTTCCATTCCGCCGCCTCCAGCGAGTGCTTTGCCGCCAAGGCATCGTTCGACTGCTGCTGCGCCATCTCTACCGTCTCGCTGAGCGTCAGCAGCAACGACTCCTGAGCGAACAGGAATGTAGAAATGAAGAAAAGAAGAAATGCTGAAAGGCTTCTCATTTGTTCTTTGATGCTTTAGCACAAAGGCGCGCGATTAAACGCGGAGCAATTCTCAATGGTCAATGCTCAATAAGATATTACATTTCCACTTCCGTGACAATTTGTCCGTCGCTAAGATTAACGATGCGCTGGGCGTAGCTGGCATCGCGCTGGGAGTGCGTTACCATGACGATGGTAGCACCTTCGTCGTGCAGTTGGCTGAGCAGGTCCATCACCTCGCGGCCGTTCTTCGAGTCGAGGTTGCCCGTCGGCTCGTCGGCAAGGATGAGCTTCGGACGCGAGACGACAGCGCGGGCGATGGCGACGCGCTGCTGCTGACCGCCGCTGAGCTGCCGCGGGAAGTGCTTGGCGCGGTGGCTGATGTCCATGCGCCGCATGGCTTCCTCTACCCGTTTGCGTCGCTCGGCCTTCGGCATCCGCATGTAGAGCAGCGGCAGTTCGATGTTCTCCTCTACGCTGAGGTCGTCGATGAGGTTGAAGCTTTGGAAGACGAAACCGATGAGTCCCTTGCGCAGTCGGTCGCGCTCGGGTTCGCTCAGTGGCGTCACGTCCTGTCCGCCGAGCAGATACTGTCCGCCCGTCGGTGCATCGAGCAGTCCGAGGATGTTGAGCAATGTGGACTTTCCGCAGCCGCTGGGGCCCATGATGGCGACGAACTCGCCTTCGTTAATCTCAAGGTTCACGCCGGCAAGGGCAATAGTGCGCACCTCTTCTGTAGTAAATGCGCGCTGGAGGTTGATGGTCTTAATCATCTTTTCATTTACCATTTAATTATTTACCATTTAATCATTTTCTATCTATCATTTATTTCCCTTCTCCCACGGGAGAGGAGTTAGGGGAGAGGACGAGAGGGTCCGGTTTCCTATTGTTCTTTCAACACTTCGTACGGTTTGATTCTTGTTGCCTTCCACACTTGTTGCCAGAGCGTGAGGGCGCAGAGTAGCAGGACGATGGCGATGCTCACGAGTGGAATCCACCAGGCGAACGAGGTGCGGATGGTATAGCTTGCCATGAGGTGATGGATGGCAAGCAAGCTGACGGGTAGCGAGGCGACGGCAGCAATGCCGAAGACGATAAGGTAGCGGCGCGAGAGCAGCAGGGCGATGTCGAGGAACGTGGCGCCATTGACCTTGCGGAGCGCTATCTCGCGGTAACGACGGCGCACGTCGAACATCATCAAGCCGAGCACTCCCAGGCACGTCACGGCGATGGCTAAGAGCGAGAATGTCACGAAGATGCGGGCCGTCTGCTGGTCCTCTTTGTAGAGCTCCTTGCGCTGGTCTTCCATCCATTGATAGGTCAGTTCGTTGGTTCCAAAGAGTTCGTGGACGAGGTCGCGCAGATAGGTGATGGCATCTTCTTCATGACCTTCTGCGATGTCCATCAGCAGGTACTGCCCCTCAAAGCCGAAGACGGATTTTTTTTCGATATGGGAGTCGTCGTACAGATAGACCGTAGGCATGAGAGGCTCGGACTGACGACCGGGATGGAAGTCGCGTAGCACACCCACAATCTCGAAGGGCGGGTTGGTGTTCATATCGAGGCCGCTCGACCACCAGATGCGTCTGGGGAACTGCACTTTAAAGTCATGGAAGTCCTTGACTTCCAATTGTCGGATGAATGTCTCGTTGACCATGCAGAGATATTGTGCGTAGAGGTCGATGCTGTCGTTAAATGTACGTCCAGCTACGCCTTGAATGCCATAGATTTCCATTGCCTTGGGATTGATCCAAATGACGTTGACCTTGTATTTCCCATTGATTTCGTTCTCAGAACGTGGACCTAAGAGATGCGGGTCGTTGCAGTATGTCTTGATGTAGGGGCATGCTGCCAGGCGTTGCTGGATGACGTCGCGGTTGCTGGCCGACCTGGCCACATGTGCCTCCCATTCCTCTGACGACCACGATTCCCTGTTCTCGCGCGGTTGCAGTAGCACGCTCAGCAAGCCCTTGGTGCGGAAGCCCGGGTCGGTGGTCATCATCACATGCAGTTGTCGCATGA
>JAEEHP010000154.1 GCA_016280855.1 Bacteroidaceae bacterium | reverse complement strand
CTTCAGGTTGGTGATAGCCGCCTCCACGTTATTCTTCAGCTCAGCCTTGTCGTTGTCGTCAAGTTGGGCGAAGTAGTTGAGGTAAAGCTGCGGGAAGGCCTTCGAGGTGGTCTGTTCGAGGCAGCCGTGCGGGTATCCCAGCAGGTAGTCGATGCGGCCGAAGAGGTCGACGGGCAGTAGGCTCGACACGGTAATGTTGCCTTGCTGCGTGCCATCCATGCCTTCGAGAGTGAACGGCACACTCACCGTCTGACCAGCTTCAACCTCCTTGGTGATGGTGTTGCGACGCTCGGCAAACGGCATGCGGATAGGCATCTCCGTCTCCGAAACAGCGGTGTAGCCTTCACCCGTCACCGAAACTTTCATCACGGCATTGCCCAAGGTCTTCGGTATGGTCGTCCTGACCGCCACAAGGCCTTCGCCGTTGCCGTCGATCTTCACCGAAGTGGGCAGCGTGCCCACAGGAGTGAGGTTCTTGTTGTCGAACTTCACCTCTAAGGTCTTGTTCTTCATTGTGGGGGCCTGCACCTGCACTTTCAGGTTCAGTTCATCGCCAGGCGCCACCACACGCGGGGCCGAGGCATAGAGGTTGATCGGGTCGACCACGGTCATGCGTTTCTCCGATGCACCGAAGGCTTTGCCTTTGCCCTTGGCCACCACCATGAAGCGGAGAGCACCAGAGCATTGTGGCACTTCGAAGTTATGGGTGTTGGTCTCACCTGCCTTCAGTTCGAAAGGTCCCAAGGTGACCGCATAGGCCTTGAAGCGCTTGTCGAGGGTGATGTCCTGGTTGAGGATGCCGTCACCACCGATGGCATAGATGGAGCCCAACTCGCCGCTGAATGCGTCGACGATGTTGGCGTAGTTGTCCCAAGTGCGCACGCTCAAAGCCTGCTTGCTGTTGAAATAACCATAAGGATTCGGGGTCTTGAAGTTGGTCAGGCCAAGGATGCCTTCATCGACGATGGCCAAGGTGTAGGTCATGGCTTGCTTGTTGGTCTCGCTCACCTTCACCTCAAGGGTCTTCTTCGTGTTGGCGGTCTCGGGCACCCCGATGTTGGGTTCCAGTTGCAGTTGCTTGTTCTCCACCTTCACGGGGATAACGCCATAGAGGCGGATGGGCAGGTCGTTGACAGCGTCGTGCGGCTGGATGAGGGCCACATAGACATAGACGTTGGGGATCATCTCTTCGGTAGCGGCGATTTCCACCTTGCCTTCTTCACCGAGATTCTCCACAAGTTGGGTTTGCAGCACACGGTCGTTGGCTTCCACCGTGACGAGAGCTTTGGCTTTGTCGTTAGCTGGGAAGGTCACCACGATCTTCTCGCCCACCTGATAGCTGTCGGCAGTGGCTTTCAGAGACAGTTGTGCAGGTGCACCCGAAGCGCTTGAGGAATGGCCATAGCCCCAGTCGAAATTGATGACCTTGGCGAAGGTGTGTCCACCTTGTCTGTCATTGATGACAAGCAAATAGCTGCCCCAATTGTCGTCATCAATGTTAAAGGTAACCGAAGTGGTGCCATTGCAAGTCAAGTTGCCGGTCTGCACAGGGGCCTTGTAGTTGCCCGAGGCATAGCGTTGCAGGCTATAGTCGTCTTCACTCGACCACCACCAGTAGTAATCCAGCTTGTACAGGGCGTAAACCAATGATACAGTCGACTTGCAAGCGGTGCCGTTCTCGTTGACCATGGCGACATTGAACTTCCAGTCCTTGCCCGTGTCATAATAGCTGCCGTATTTCGATGTAGTCTCGGGCAGGTCGACACCCACATAGCGGTTGTAGGGCGAAAGTTTCGAAGTAAACGAGGCGATGCTGAAGTCGCCACCCTGCTCGAAGACCTTCACCGTGAAGGTGCCGTCCATCATCTGCGAGGCATAGATGTCGTCCAACGGGTCGAAGCCCACGCTGGTCACGCCTTCGGAGTTCAGCTGACCGCTAAAGAGCGCATACTCTTGGGTCTCAAACTTTTGCATCTGGTTGTCAAAGCAGTAGTTGGCGAAGTTTTTGAATGTCGTCTCGCCGCCACGCAGCTTGACGTCAACTTCGGTCTTCAAGCCATTGGCTTTCATACCGTTGAGCCATCTCGAGGTCAAAGCGACACGCTCGTTGCGCGTCAGGCTGACCACTTCGGGAAGGTCGAAGTTGATTTCCAAACGGTTGGGCTTCACCGTCTCCACGCGGAGGTCCTTCGTGATGGTCTTGGTGCCCACCTTGAAGCGTGCTGACCAGAGACCCGTCTCGTCGGCCACATTGGTCTTCACGGTAAAGCAATAGATGTCGTTCACGGGTTTGGTGTTCACCTGTTTGGCATAGAGACGGCCTGTGGCATCGATGACTTCGAGGACCACCGGGTAGTCGTCGGGCAGGCTCGACTCCATGTCGTTGAGCATGAGGTTGAGTTGCAGGTCATCGCCTGGACGCCACACACCACGGTTGGAGTAGGCGAAGGCGGAGACGCCTTTCTCAATAGCCTCGCCAGCGATGTCGAAGCGGCTGTACGACAGCGCATTGCCATCGTTCAACTTGATGACCGACTTGCTGCCTTTCCTATCGGTGGCCACCACGAAGGCGGGACGGTTGGCGCATTGCAGCTGCACATGGCCATTGCCGTCGACGCTACCTTTAGTCAGCTCCTGTTTCTGGAAGTTGTAGGCAGTCACCGTGGCACCCGTAGCAGGCTTGGCATCGGAGATCTGATAGACATAGACGTCGACCAGGTCGTTGCGACCCATCTTGGCGGTCACGGCGAGGTCGCTGACGACGATGTTTTTCTTCACTTCCACATTATTATAATAGTAGAAACCGTTGGGGTCGCCCCATTCGCCGTCATAGTTGTATTCCTTGTAGTCCCAGGCTTCGCCGTCCCAATAGTCAGCCTCGCGTTGCGGGTCGTCTTTCACGGCCAGCTTCATCTCGTCGGAGGCGAAGGTGTAGTCGGCGGGACCGAAGTCGAGGGCCAACTGATACATCGCACCAGGTTCCACCTTGATGTAGTCGGAGAGCACGATGGGGAAAGTCTTCCACTGGTTGGGATACGGGTTGTCGATAGCCATACGCACTTTCTTCTCCAAGCGGCCCGCCTTGCGCACGCCGTAGGTCTCGCCCAGTTCGTTGTCTTGCAGGAACGACAGGATATTGTCATCGAAAATACGCACCACCCTCAACGTCACAGCGTTAAGGCAGATGGCATCAAAGTAGATGGTGGTCTCGTCGACGTTGGGGATGATGACACCGTCGTTGGTCCAACGCACCTTGGGCTGCACCGTGGTGAGGTCCAAGCTGTAGGAGTAGTCACCTTGCAGCAACATGCCGTTGTCGGAGCGGATGCCACTACCCACACCCAAGGTAAGATCGTCGAGCTGATAGCGATATACATTGCTCTTGTCGAAGTAGAAGTCAATCTTGTTGCCCTTGATGTCGGCCTTGTAAGCTAGGTTGCTCGGCGTAGTGATGAAGCCTGTGAGGTTTTGGTTCTCCTTCAGCGGCTGGCTGAAGAACAGGGTGCCATGGTCGCTGGTGCGGTCGAGGTCGAAGGTCAGCGGGATGAAGCTGTCCTTGGCATAAATCGTCAAGTCGCGTTCCATCTTGGCTTTGGATTCAACGGCCTTGCCATCGAGAACGACATGGACATTGTAGTCCTGGTTCTTACGCTCGAAGTTCTGGATCTCGAAATCGTAGATGCCGTTGCCGACGAAGGTGGCCTGAACAGGATGGCTCTTGCGGAACGAGCCATCAAACATGTTGATGGCTTCTTCTTGGTCGACAGGCACGGCAAAAGCGATGCGCAGGTTATAGTTCATTGTCTCATTGGAGAGGCAGATAGGCTGTTGTGCCACAAGGCTGAAGTTTTGGCGACGCACGCCGAAGCCGAATTCGAGAACCTGGTCGGATCCGCAGTCGACGAAGTCGGAGACTTTGAACTTGCACACATAGCTCTTCTCCTTGTCGATGTTATCGTACTTGAAACCGACGGTGTTCTCATCGATCCATACTGCCTTACCCTTCAGGGCAGGGGTGAACTCGAAGGCCTTGGCTGGGATGGCCTCACCGAACTTCACTTTCATCACAGCGGGGTCCTTGAAGCGTACCACGACGGGCTCGCCTGCGGCAACCACGCCCGAGGTGTAGCTGTCCAACAGAGGCAGCAGGGCCTCGTTGATGGGTTGGATGCGTTCAACAAAGGTGGTGTTTTGTCCACCCGTTCCCTTCTTGCCGCAGGAGGGCATGAAGGCAAGCAGCAACACGCCTACGACAAGGCCGATGCCGCTGATTTTTTTCAAAAATTGTTTTGTGCTCATATTGATAGGGTTTAAGATGATTTCAAGACTACAAAAATAGAAAACATCTTGAAACAAAAAAAGCCATTTCCCAAAGAAAATGACTTTTTGTTGAAATTTGCGTAATTTTACGGATAGGCAATTCAATATTTTGCCTTAAGCGTCAGACCAAGATAGAACCTATCCACGGGCTCGGTCACCCAAAGGTCGTTGTCCATGCGAGCAAAAGCGGAGAGGTAATAGCGTCTCGAAAGTCGATAGTCTACCGAGAGCACGGTGCGCAGGTTGTCGAGGCCGCCTTTCTTGGGGTCGTTGGTGAGCCAGAACAATTCGGTGGAGAGGGCATATTTCCAACGGCTGTTCATCGGCTGGTAAGTCACCTTCACGCGGTTGCGCCAATACAACCGCGGATTGACGCGATGCTCGCCCGTGCGTTCGTCGAAAAAGGTACCGATGGCCTTGCTGCGCACCTGAAACTTGAAACGGTGCCACTCCTCGGTGTAGGTCACCTGCACGCCCAGACGGCCACGGTTCTCGTAATAACCTCTGTCGTTGTGGCGGCGGATGTAATCTGCCGTGAGCCCGATGTTCATGCGGTTGTGCAGGCAAGTGTAGTCCACCCCCACCGAGTTGAGCCACCGGTCGAACTGCGAGAAGTTATTGTCGAAGCGCAACTCCTCCTCTGCCGACAAACCCCATGGCCCACCCAGACCTACTTCCGCTTCAGCCGAGACGATGCCGCCGAAGTCGGTTGTCCGTTCGCTCTGCGCGAATGCGCTAACCGAAACCAGCAATAATAATATGAGTAATAGCCTCTTCATCAAATCAATCGAAATCCTTCAGTTTGGTCACCGTGTCAATCGTATTCACTTCGCCGTCGATGGGCTTGTAGTACACCTTGACGAAAGCCACGTCGCGCAAGTAGTCGATATGCCCCACCTCCACCTTCGAGATGTCGAGGCCCGTACGCTCGATGAGGTCGGCCTTCAGGTCTTCCTCTTTGCCGTGCTTGGTGTTCTCGATGCGGTCGTAGAGGATAATCTTCGTGGCCGTATGCCTCAATATCTTCGTGCCGTCCAAGAGCCATATCACCAACACCGTCAGCAAGTTGACCATAACCAGTTCAGCATAGCTCGTCGAGAGCGCCATGCCGTTGACAATGCTCAAGCCCATCACCACGAAGAGATAGGTCATCTCACGGATCTTGATGGTCTCCGTTCGGTAACGTATCATGCCGAAAATGGCGAAGAGGCCCAAGGCGTAGGCGATGTTCATCTTCATGTTCTCCATCAGCGAGATGATGAGGAAGATGACCACCGCGAACATGATGAAGGT
>JAEEHP010000153.1 GCA_016280855.1 Bacteroidaceae bacterium | reverse complement strand
TGCGCTTCTGGGAGAACCGAGAAGACCTCGTCGTCACCGCCGCTTACGACGGAGCACACTGGGGCATACGCACTCTGAACGGGACATACTCCCACGACAACAACTGGTGCGACAAGTACTCCTTCAACGGCTCTCATCTCGAAGCCGGAAACTGGGCAGGACCCAGCGACTGGAACGGCACCCAGATCGTGTACATCGGCAACTCACTCATCAATCAGGCGATGTGCGAGGATGGCCTCGTACCCGTCAACTACTGGGGCGGCGGCTTCTGTTTGCCGGCCTATGACCTGGTGCAGGACGACTACCAGAAATACTATATCAAGAGCGAGAGTGCCGACTACGGCCTCTACGACTCATTCCTTAAGGAGGGAAATGCCTATAAGCTCACTTGGTCGGCCATGAGTGCCGAGGAGGCTGCGGCCAACGACAGCGCGGCGTGGTACGTCAGCTTCGATGCAGGTACGCAATACTATACCTTCCGCAATGCGGCCACGGGACATGTCATCACCTATTCCTACGGTTTCAAAACCGCCAATCATGCCACGCCGACAACAGCCGACCGCTTCCACGTCATGCGCGGACGCACTGACGTCAAAGTCGGTCGAAACAACCTGCGTGGCTACTGGCTGATCCATCCCGAGAGCAGCAATACGCCTGCCACCATGACGGCAGCCGCCAATGGCGCTGTGACATCGGCTAACCTCGACCTCTACGACAGTGCTACGCAGCAACGTTGGCTCTGCCTGCCCGCCGACGAACTGGGCGCCTTTGACGACGGCGCTCTGGCCAATATCAAGAGCGAGCTGACGGCCTACCTGCGCCAGATGCGCAAACTCATCCTCGTGCCGCACCGCGAGGACGCTGAAGGCGCCGATGACAGGATAGAGGCCGACATAGCCACGATACAGGCAGAAGGTAACGCGGCCACCACCACGACAGCCGTCAGGGAACTCATCACACAGGCCAAGGCCGAGACGGTGGAATTCCTAAGCGATGTCACGCCGACCGACATCACAAAGCCCTTCGACCTCACCTTCATGGTGACGAATGCCGACATCAGCTCCACCGACGCATGGACCGGCGATGCCACCTATGCTGAGTCGTGCTGCGAATTCTTCCAGCGCACCTTCAACTTCTACCAGACCGTCACCGGACTGCCACAAGGCAACTTCAAGCTGATGGCACAAGCCTTCCAACGGCCAGGACACTACGAGGATGCCTACAGCGCCTACACCGCTGGCAACAATCAGGTGAACGCCGTGCTCTATGCAGGTGTTGCCAGCGAGAAGGTGCACCACATGGCCGATGAGGCACAGAGCCGGCGCGTCCACGCCGACGATGTCACGGTGGGCTCTCCTGTTGTTTACGTGCCCAACACCATGGCCTCCGCTGCTGCCTACTTCAAGAAGAAACTCTACGACAACGACGTTTGGACCGCCACCTACCGACGTGGCGCCTCGCTGAAAATCGGCATCAAAGGTACCGTCACGCGCGACGGCTACTGGACCATCTTCGACAACTTCCGCCTCTACTTCTACGGACAGCTGAGCAAGGACGACGTCACCCCCGTCAACGACCTGCCAGCTCAAGCCGACACCGAAGCGCCAGCGCCACAGGGCGTCTATGATCTTAGCGGACGTCAAATCCGTTCCACCAACGACCTGCGCGGCTTGCCCGCCGGCGTATATGTGGTCGGCGGACGCAAGGTCGTCAAGCGATAGCCGTCTCATTTGTCTAAAAGGGATGTCTCTAACACATGTGTACGCGAGAAGTCACTATCTTTGCAATAAAAAAGAACTAAACCAACCAATATCACAATGAACAAGAAACGAAACTTTTTCAGAATGCTTGTGACGGTGGCGTTGATGCTGGCATCAGCCATCGGCATTCAAGCACAGACGTGGACGGCCAGCGCGGTAGGCGAAGGCACGTTCTATTTGTACAACGTCGGCAACGACGGATTCCTCCGCGGAGGCAATGACTGGAGCACACGTGCCTCGCTGACCAATCAGGGCGGTATGCCCGTGACGCTGAGCAGCGACGGGGAGGGCGGCTATTACATCTCCACCTCTCCCACTTACGATAATCTCTTTTTGGGTGCCGATGGATATGTAGATAAACCTTCGACCGATGCAGACAACTACACAGCCTGGAATATCACCCCAGTGGAAGGTCAGGAGAACACCTACACCTTACAAGCCAAGAAGACCAGTAAGTACCTCTTTGGCCATGCGTCCGACCTCACCAAGACCACGGTGAGCTCCACCCTCCCCAGCAACTTAAAGGCTTACTGGAAGCTGGCAACCAGGGAGGCACTCATAGCTAACCTGTCCAACGCCACTCAGGAGAGCCCTATTGATGCTACGTTCCTCATCTTGGATCCTTATTTCGGACGAGTCACAAATGTCAGTGGTGTGTGGACGGGGGACGTGACTCACGGCGGATATGAAAGCGGTGCCTCACAAAATTATTGTATAGAACGCTTCAACACGACTTTCGATGTCTATCAGACGCTGAGCGGCCTTCCTAATGGCATTTACGGAATTCAGTGCCAAGGTTTTTATCGTATAGGCGGTCGTACGGACGCTACTACTCGACGCAATAACGGCGAAGAAGTGTTGAATGCCAAATACTACATCAACAACAGCGAGGGAGGACTGATGTCCATCTTCGACGGCTCGTATGCCAAATCTTATACAGCCAACTACAACGAGGACAAAGTGTATACCGTAAACGGTGAAAATCGCTATCTCCCCAATACGCTGTCTCAGGCTGCCAACTGCCTGCGCAAGAACGATTACCAGAACCCCGTTGTCACGGCTGTCGTCACAGATGGCAACATCCGTCTTGGGGTGAAGAAAGCGGTGGCAGTCAGCAGCGACTGGACCATCTTCGACAACTTCACCCTTACTTATTACGGCATCGACCTCAGCGCACTCGTAGAAAACTACGAGAACCTGGTGACCACCGCCACGTCGCTGCTGACCCAGCCCATGAAGGCGGACGTCAAGGAGGCGCTGAACACGGCGCTCACCACGGCTGAAGCCAACGTGAACAAGAGCAGCCAGGAATCGCTGGAGGAGAACTCCAGCCTGCTCGGAACAGCCATCACCAACGCGCAGGCCAGCAACGCCCTCTACACAGGCCCTATCCTCAACGCTGTCAACGGCATGAAGGCACAATCGACAAGCGACGATGTTAAGGCTGCCGTTCAGGCCAAGTACGACAATGGCGAGTACGCTTCTGTGGCTGACGTCTATGCCGCTTATCAGCCTCTGGAAATCGTTGCTCTTGGAACAGCCAACAATACGGTTTTCACATCTGCCATAATCAACCCGGGCTTCGAGTTGGGCAACACCGATGGCTGGAGCATCAACGTCATGGGCGACGACACGGGTGCCCGCCGCACCGACAATACTACCTACAGCAACACGCTCAGCGAGGGAACTTACCTGTTCAACACTTGGGCCAATAGCGTCAAGACCCTCGACGTTGGTCAGACCGTCACGGGCCTGCCTGCCGGCTATTATACGCTTAAGGCCATCGTGGCCACTTTCGGCGATGGTGCACCTGTTACGATGACGGCCAATGGCGTTTCGGGTTCTGTGGCACCTACGGCGGAGAACGTGGACGGTGAGAAGGAGAACGGACATGAGCTCATCGTTGAGAACATCTTTGTAAGCAATGGCTCACTCAGCATCCGCGTGCAGAACACAGGTAAGGGACAGACGCTCTTGAAGTGCGACAACTTCCAACTCACTTACACTGCACCTTACGATGCTCCGACGGAGTTCACCGACCTCGCTTATAATATCAATATTGAGAACAGTGCGGTGGCAAGCTACCTCGCCGAAACGACCTACGCCGAAGGTTCTGCCACTGTCATCAGCAACTACGCCACTGATGCCGCTTTGCGCAACGACCAGCCTACGACAGTCAGTGTTCCTATACCGGCGCAGACAACTGATGCTACCCTTAGCCTGGCACTCAACAGCACCTACACCGATGCCGAGACGTTCACCGTGGCGGCCGGCAGCGTGCTCTACGAGGTGAAGAACCTGCTCCCGGGCAACACCTATTATTATAAGGTGGAGGCCGGTGGCTCCGTCATCGCCAACGGCACCATCACCACCACCACCACGGGTCAGCTCCGTATGATCAAGGCCGACGGCATCGCCAATATGCGCGACCTGGGCGGCTGGACGAACGCCGACGGCAACCGCATCAAGTACGGCAAGATCTTCCGTGGCTCGGAGCTGCGAGGCGGTTCTGGCTATGTGGCTACAGATGCCGATCTCGCCATGCTGAAGAACCAGCTCAATATCGGTGCCGAGGTGGATCTGCGCGAAGACAAGGATTTTGCCAACGGCACGATGAGCGCATCGGCCATCGATGGTGCAACCTACTACTACGCCAACCTCAGCCGCTGGAGCGAGGATGCCCTGAACTTCGATACGGAGAAGTTCAAGAGTGCTTTCGACCTCATCCTTGCTGCCTTGAAGGCTGGCAAGGCCGCTTATTTCCACTGCATCTTCGGTGCCGACCGCACAGGTTGCTTCGCCATGCTGCTCGAAGGTCTGCTGGGTCTGCCCGTGGATCAGCTCTATAAGGACTACGAGCTCACCTCGTTCTCCAGCGCAGGACTGCGCGACAAGACAGGTATCGACCACAAACTGCAGTACATCAAGGCACTGCAAGGTTCAACGTTGCAAGAGAAGTTCTACAACTACTGGCGTGGCGCCGTGGGTGTGAGCGAGAGCGACCTCAACGACTTCATCAACATCATGATTGACGGCACCAGCCCCATCACTACGGCTACGCTGGCCGACCTGCCCGCCAAAGCTGTGGCAGACGGCGACTACTACATTTACCTGCCCACAGCAGGAAAATTCCTCGGTCGCGGCGAAGCTTACGGCGCACGTGGTTTAGGTGACAACTATGGCGTGCCCGTACAAATCACCACCAACGGCGTGAACGTTTCCACCATCAAGTTCCTCGACAACAACCTTTACTTCGGCAGCGACTGCTTCACGGACAAGGTGGCAAGTTACAACACCGTCTCGTGGTTCATAGAGCAACGCGGCGAAGACCTCATCCTGAAGTCCCACAACGGCAATTACATGGGCGTGACCACCGAGTCCAACGGCCTCATCAAGCCCCGCGCCAACGTAGCCAGCGACGCCGACGCAGCACCCTTCATGCTGAAGAGCGCCGCCGAGCAGAAAGCCATCGTTGCTGCCACGCAGAATGCAAATATCCTCGCCGCCGCCACGGCTGCAGGCATTAATGCCGCCGATGTCACAGCCTTCGAGGCTGCTCTGGCTGACGACTACACCGCCGTCGCTTCCTCAGCTGAAATCAAGAGCGCAACATCTGGAAGCACCGATGAATGGCCGCTTACACAACCTTCACAGATTACCGACACGAAGGACTACTATGGTAACGCCTACAATGTCGGCACCTACGGCGGTGAACTCTACCAGCGCCACGGCTACGTCAGTCAAACCGTCACCGTGCCTCATGCTGGTCTCTATAAGCTCACCCTCAACGCGCTCTACCGTCAGGGCTCCAAGGAGAACTGCTATGCGCTTGGACAGAAGGGCTACGATCTGAGCAATGCCTATGTCAGCGTCAATGACCAGTACTTCGCCCAGATTCCCTCATGGTATAGCGGATGCGCTTCCATGAGCGACCCCGACAACACCGATCAGGCCGTAGCCCGATTCAACGCCGGACAGTACAAGGTAGAAGTCTATGCCTACATCGACGACTCCAAGACAGCGACCATCAAAGTGAACGTGCCCGGCTTCGTGCCCCTCGGTTGGTGCCTCTTCAACAACTTCGCCTTGACTGAGTACGCCAAGGAAGTGACCATCGATGAAGCCGCCACTACAGCCCCCGAAGCTTGCGACTTCGCCAACGTGACGCTGACTCGTACCCTCCAGCCTGACATCTGGAACACGCTGAGCCTGCCTTTCGCCCTTGACCGCGACCGGATTGCCGCCTCGTCACTCAAAGATGCTACCATCTATGCTTTCAAGGAATCTGATGCCTCCAACATCACTTTCGAGAGCGCCTACACGATCGAGGCCGGTAAACCCTACTTAGTGAAACTGCCAGAGGGCACGACTGAAAGCATTGTGAATCCCACTTTCACGGGTGTTACCGTCAAATCTACCGAAGGTGAAACAGTTGGCGAGGGTGGTAATGTGCAGTTTGTGGGTCAGACCTACAACAAGTCGCTGACAGGTGTCGATGATGTCTGCTACCTCTCCACCAACGGCAAGGTGAAGCAGCTTGCTGCCAACGGCGCCATCAAGGGCCTGCGTGCCTACTTCATCGTTCCCGATGCCCAGCAACAATCTTCAGGTGTCAAGCTCTTCTTCAATTCAATTGAGGATGGCATCGAAGCAATTGACAATGGACAATTGACAATGGACAATGCTGAGATTTACAACCTCGCTGGACAGCGACTGAAGAAGGCTCAGCGCGGCGTAAATATTATTAACGGCAAGAAGGTTCTGATTAAGTGAACGCAATGAAAGTTAATTATCTAAATCTCTAATTTCCAGAACATGAAAAAGATATATATCCAACCGGCATTGACGTCAGTCATAGTCAATAGCGAGCGCCCCTTGGCCGGATCCAACGAAGTGTTTGGGCAGGGCATCGACTTCAATAAATCAACAATGGAGTCCGACAGCGGCGATGACGCTGCTGTGAAAGGTGCCAACGACTCTTTTTGGGACTATGACTGGAATGAATAAAAAACGATAAGCAATATAACCATTATGCGTAACAGGATTATCACTTCTATCTTTTCACTATTCACCGTTGTGTTTAGTGCTATGTCGCAGGTAAGCTTCGACTTCTCCACTGCTCAGCGCGGTCCCGTCATCGGCCCGCTGCACTATGGCATCTTCTACGAGGAGATCAACCATGCGGGCGACGGCGGGCTCTATGCCGAGCTCATCCGCAACGGTTCTATGGAAGAGAATAGTGGAAATCCCGACTACTGGTGGACCATTGGCGACGCCACCTTCAGCATCTCGTCGAAGAACCTGCTCAGCGCCGCACAGAAACGTGCCATGCATCTCAACCTGACGAAGGCAGGCGACGGCACGCGCAACATAGGCTTTTGGGGCATCAACATCGTCCGCGGTCAGACCTACCGTGCCTCCTTCTGGGTACGGACGGCCAACAACTGGACGGGCGATGTCACGCTGACGCTCGAGAGCTATGAGGGTGCCGACCTTGGACACACCACGGTGCACGTCAGCGAGGCTGGACAATGGAAGAAGTACACCGCCGAGATCACTGCCACTGGCAGCTACCAGCTCGGATGGTTCGCCATTCGTGGTAGCAAGGCTGGAACCATTTATCTGGATTGCGTGAGCCTGATGCCTCCGACGTTCAAGAACCGCGAGAACGGTATGCGCCGCGACCTGGCCGAGAAGCTGGCAGCGCTGCACCCGCGCTTCATGCGTTTCCCCGGTGGATGCTACATCGAGGGCGGCAACCGCTATCAGTGGCGTCACACCGTAGGACCCGTGGAGGAACGCTTGGGAATCTACAACAGCCATTGGGGCTATCCCGTCTCCAACGGCATGGGATACCACGAGTTCCTGCAATTGGCTGAAGACCTGGGCGCGGAGCCCTTGTTCGTGGTCAACGTGGGTATGGGCCACGGATGGTTCCAGGACTATCAGCACATCGAAGGCTTCATTCAGGAGGCGCTGGATGCCATCGAATATGCCAACGGCGATGTCAACACCTTCTGGGGCGCCAAGCGTGCCGCGGCAGGTCATCCGGAACCCTTCAACCTGCGACTCCTGGAAATCGGCAACGAGAACTACAACTACACCTCCACCGACAACCGCGACCAGAGCGACCACTACGCCGAGCGTTACTATAAGTTCTATCAAGCCATTAAGGCACGCTATCCCGAGATGACCCTTATAGGCAACAGCGACTGGGGTTCCGACTATCCCACTTGGCGCAATCCTTACCCCTTGGAGGTCATCGACGAGCACTTCTACCGCTCGCCCGACTGGTTCGCATCCATGTATCATAAGTACGATAACTACAGCCGTTCGAGCAACAAAGTCTATAACGGAGAGTACGCCGTCACACAGGACTATGGCGTCAACGGCACCCTGAAGGCTGCCCTCGGCGAAGCCATCTACATGGCTGGCATGGAGCGTAACAGCGACGTCTGCGTGATGGCTTCCTATGCTCCCATTTTCATGAATGAAAACGAGGCACAATGGCGGCCCGATATGATCCATTACAACGCCCATTCCTCCTTCGGCACCCCGTCTTACTGGGCGCAGCAGATGATGGCATCAAATGTAGGTCATCAGAACATCACGTGGACAGAGACCGGCAACAGCGTCAACCTCGCACAAGGCACACGGTTCGGACTCGGCTCATGGGGCACCGACGTCACCTACACCAACATCCGCGTCACCGCCGCCGACGGTCGTGTGCTTGACGGTTTCCCTGTCGGGTCCTTCAACTCCCCCGCCTCCACCCGCGGCACATCGCGCATCTTCGATGTCATCACCGACAATTGCACCATCGAGCTGGATGCCGTCAAGAACAGCGGCGACGAGGGCTTCATCGTGTGCTTCGCCTATGCCGACGGCAATAACTACGCCTGGTGGAACCTCGGTGGGTGGGGCAATGAACGCCACGGCATCGAACAAGCTGTCGGCGGAACCAAGAAAACACTCGCCACAGCCGACGGCACCATAGAGGCAGGCCAGACCTACCATCTCAAGATTGTGCGCAGTGGACTCACCGCACGCTGCTACATCGATGACGTGCTCGTGCATACGGTCACCCTTTCTGCCTCTGACGGACAGAGCCTCTATCTCTGTGCTGCCCTCAACGAGGCCGAAGATGCCGCCATCGTCAAGGTCATCAACTACAATGGCGCCGACATACCTGCCACTTTCCGCTTCAGCGATGCCTCGATCAACGGTCAGGCAAAGGTGCGTGTGATGAGCAACCCCGACAACTATGCCGAGAACTCGATGGACAACCCCATGAAGGTCAGCCCAAAGGATCGCACCCTCACGGCTTCCAACGGTCAGCTCGCATACACCGTTCCGGCCTACTCCCTCTCGGTGATGACCATACCCCTCTCCGGCGTCAGCGCTGATGTCAGCCAGACCGCCGTCGCTCCTCCCTCGGCAGCCATCAGCTATAGCTTCGATGCCGGACAACCGGCCGACGATGCAGCAACCCTCAGCGGTTCGTTGGAGGACGGCGCAGCCATCATGCAGCTCGATGACGGCGGCACAGCACTTTACACTGGAACAGCCGCCGAGTCAGAGGGCTACTTTGACCTTGGCCACGACGCAGCAGAAGCCATCTGCAACATCATTAATGGCGAGGCTTACAGTGTCAGCATCAACATCATGCCTGCGGCACCGGGCCATCTGAACGACTACTGCTGGGCGTGGAACGTCAACAACGGCACATCGAGCTACGTCGGAATCATCAATCAGGGCGGCAACAGCAATTGGTACTTCGAGAAGGTGCGCTCCGGCACATGCAAGGCCGGATCCGCTGCAGGTCTCAGCCAAGGACAGTGGCACAACATCACCGTCAGCGCCGACGCCGCAGCCGTACGCCTCTACATCGACGGACAGCTGCGTGGCACTGCCGCTCCTAACGCTTCGCCGCTTACACTCGTGAGCACGACCAAGGCGTGGTTGGGACGCAGTCCCTTTGCAGCCGATGCGCGCATGACCGACGTCTTCTTTGACGACCTGCGCTTCTACGATAGCGCGCTGACGCCAGAGCATGCACGCGCTCTCTATGCCGAGGCTGCCGCCAAGGGCACACAATGCCAAGCCCTGCAACCCGTGCCCGACACAGAACCCAGTGCTGATGCCGTCGCCCTCATCGGAGGCGGCACCGAGGTGGATATCACTGCGCTGCTACGGAATCCTGATTTCGCCGACGGCGGCATAGGATGGGAAGGAACACCCTTCAGCGCAGCGCCCGGCACCGTGGCTGAGCATTACTACCAGATCTTCGATACCTACCAGGTGCTGAAGAATATGCCGGCAGGACACTATCGATTGGAATGGCAGGGCTTCTATCGCAATGGTAATATTCAGAACGCATGGCTGCGCCACACGATGGGAACCGAAGAACTGGCCGAAGTCTATGCCGCAGACGCTGCCTCACCCATGTTGTCGCTGTTCGATGCCGGCGTGCCTTACACCTACGATCCTTACACCTATCCCGACAATGTCGCTACCGCGAACCAGGCATTCACGGACGGCCACTATTCCCAGCAGCTCGACTTCGTACTTTCCGAGACAGGCGATCTGCGCATCGGCTTGCGCCATTTTGCACCTTCGGTGTACGACTGGACCTGCTTCGACAACTTCCGACTCATCTACGTAGGCGATGCCGATGGCGTCGAAAAGGTGAAAGGGGAAGATGCGAAACAGGCATCTGACGACGTCTATGATCTCAGCGGGCGCAGGGTGAGCCGTGCTGCCAAAGGCATCTATATAAGAAACGGTCAGAAATTACTCGTGAAATAAGCCTTTAATACCTGCACCCTTAGCATCATGACAGAAGAACAAGAGGTGGAACCGCAAAGGTTCCACCTCTTGTTCTTTTGGATCGAATAGTGCCTGCCTGGATCATCCGGCAGCGGTGCTCAGTTGAAGTACGGATACTTGTAGTTCAGCTTGTTGAACACGGCTGCATTCGGCTTGACGGTAAGGGTCTTCTTGTCGAAGTTCAGGAGCTTGTCGGGGTTGATGCCTAAGGAGTAGGAGAGCCACCAGGCTTTCATCTGACTGCCCTTGATCTTTGGATGCGTTCCGTCGGTGACGACAACAGTTCCCGGATGGTCGCAAATCTTCACACCATTGCTGTTGTACACCGTGAACGGGATTCTTGCAACGCAGCCGAACTCGTATTCCTTGTCCGCCTCGGGAGTGACGTCATCCTTCTCCTCAAAAGTGACTTTCAACGAGAAATGGGCAGGCATCTGATTCGCTAACACGGTGCGTTCCAGTACCCACTGTTTCTCCGTCATCTTGAACTTTTGCTCTGTTCCATTCTCGTCGATGTAGGTTACTTCTACATCGGCCAGTTCCAGCGTGTTGGCTCCGAGATCGACGTAATAGAGCACATTAGCCTTGGTGGCGATGTCGGTCTTTTCCTCTTCCTGTTTGTTGGGAACTTCGATGTCGTCGTCATCTTTGTCGTTGCATGATGTCAGGGCAACGGCTGGGCCGCAAAGGAACAGGATGGAAGCGAGCATCCATGATAAGTTGTTTCTTTTCATGACAAGGATTTATTAGTCTTGATGTTGTTTTTGGTAAATAATAGGGAGCATCCGAATCAACGGATGCTCCTTGTTAGATGAATAGTAAAGGGATTAGTCCTCCCAGTTCTCCTGCGTCTTGCGGACGTAGGACTTGTAGCGGATCTGGGCCATCTTCTGGGCTTCGGCGAAGAGTTCCTCGGCCTCGTTGGGATAAGCCTTCTTGACGCTGAGGTAGCGTACCTCGCCGAGGAGGAAGTCGTGGAACTTGCTCCAGTCGGGCTCCTTGGAGTCGAGGCTGAAGGGGTTCTT
>JAEEHP010000152.1 GCA_016280855.1 Bacteroidaceae bacterium | reverse complement strand
GCCACCGCTATCTGCGTGTCGTCAATCTCTATCTTCAATGTTCGTGGCCCAAGTTGCAGCACCATGGCATAGACAATCAGGGCGATAAGCATAGCTCCGCCCATGAGATACATGCGGTACCTTACGTACCAAGGCTTCTTTGGTAACTTTATATCCATATCATTCTTTTAGAGTTAAGCTCCTCAATCCATAGTACAGACTCCAATACGTCTGCAAAGCGCCGATAAAAGCCCGCTGTGCATTATCCTTTTCGCTGATGCTTGTGTTCAGTTCCAGCAGCGACGAGCGACCCTGCACATATAGCCACCTCGCCACTTCATAGCGATGCAAAGCCGTTTCGCGAGTCCGATAGGCGATGCGGACACGATAACCTTGCAAGTTGTATTGGCGCACCATCTTCAGCACGTTCAATCGGAAGTCCTCCATCGCCTGTTCGCTTTGTGTTTTCGTCAGTTCCAGTCGCGACTTTGCCACGCGCACCTGCCCCTTGCCGCGTCCCCAATCCAAGAGCGGCAACGATAGCGTCAGACTGCCGTATTGCTGATTGAGCGGTCTGGAGAAAGCTTCGCCGAGCGTCGTTCCCGTCTGTGAGAGACCGAACTGGACGTAGAGGTCCGCTTTCAGTCCGCGATTCGCTTTAGCAGAAGCCAAGGAACTTTGGCTCTCCAGAACGTTGAGGCGCAGTTTGTCGGGGTCGGGATTGTTCTCGAGGGCCAGCGCCAGTGCCTCGTTCGCATCGATAACGACATCATGAATCAGCGTGTCGGGCACAACCCTAAGCGAAACCGCTTCCTTTATGCCCAAATAGGATTTGAGTGCCAGCATCGACTCCTCGACCTCTGCTTCCGCATTCAGTTGGTTCGTCTCTTCCGTCAGACGGCTAACTTCCAGCTGCAACATCTCGTTTTCCGTGATGCTGCCCCTTTCGTAGCGACGCAGGGCATACTGGTGCAAGGTATCGCTCACGGCATAGTTCTGTCGGGCAATGTCGAGGTTGGTTTGCGCTGATGCCAGCATGAAGAAATAGCTGCTTGCTCTTGCCGCCACCAGTTCCATCGTCTCTTGATACTGCTTCCTGGCAATGCGCACCCGAAGCGGTTCAGTTCGTTTTTCCCACTTTAAGCTGTTGTGACCGAAGAGGCTCTGCTGGTAGCCGATGGAAAACGGTACGGTGCTGTAGCCGTGAGTGTGTTGTTCAAACTCGTCCTGACGGTAGATGTTGCTGTTCACGAACAGCGTGCCGCCCGTCAGCGCCACATTCTGTCTGATGCTGAGCAACAGGTCGGTACTCAACTGGTTCTGCCGCACAAAAACATTGGTACCATCGGGCTGCGTGATGCTGCTCACCTGACGGTTCAGCGAAGGCGACGACGAGAGCGATACCGACGGCAAGTAGTTTGCCTGATAGTAGCGGTAGTTCCATTCTGCCGCCTCCAGCGAGTGCTTTGCCGCCAAGGCATCGTTCGACTGCCGCTGCGCCATCTCTATCGTCTCGTTGAGCGTCAGCAGCAACGACTCCTGAGCGAACAAGAATGTAGAAATGAAGAAAAGAAGAAATGCCGAAAGTCTTCTCATTTGGTCAATTCTCAATGGTCAATGGTCAATAAGATATTACATTTCCACTTCCGTGACAATTTGTCCGTCGCTAAGATTAACGATGCGCTGGGCATAGCTGGCATCGCGCTGGGAGTGCGTCACCATGACGATGGTGGCGCCTTCGTCGTGGAGCTGGCTGAGCAGGTCCATCACCTCGCGGCCGTTCTTCGAGTCGAGGTTGCCCGTAGGCTCGTCGGCAAGGATGAGCTTGGGACGCGAGACGACGGCACGGGCGATGGCGACACGCTGCTGCTGGCCGCCTGAGAGCTGGCGGGGGAAGTGCTTGGCGCGGTGGCTGATGTCCATGCGGCGCATGGCTTCCTCTACGCGCTTGCGTCGCTCAGCCTTAGGCATCCGCATATAGAGCAGCGGCAGCTCGATGTTCTCCTCCACATTGAGGTCGTCGATGAGGTTAAAACTCTGGAAGACGAAGCCGATGAGGCCCTTGCGCAGCTGGTCGCGCTGCGGCTCGCTGAGGTGGCTCACGTCTTGTCCGCCCAGCAGGTATTCGCCTTCCGTCGGGGCGTCGAGCAGTCCGAGAATGTTGAGCAGCGTCGACTTGCCGCAGCCGCTGGGGCCCATGATGGCGACAAACTCGCCGTCGTTCACTTCGATGTTTACGCCGTTGAGGGCGATGGTGCGCACTTCTTCAGTAGTAAACGTGCGCTTGAGGTTCTTGGTCTGAATCATAATGTTTTATTGTTCTTTGAGTATTTGATAGGGTTTTATGCGAGTGGCCTTCCACACCTGATACCAGAGTGTGAGGGTGCAGAGGGCAAGGATGATGGCGATGCTCACCAGCGGAATCCACCAGGCGAAGCTGGTGCGGATGGTGTAGGAGGCCATGAGCCGATGGATGACGAGCAGGCTGACGGGCAACGAGGCCAAGGCAGCCACGCCGAAGATGACGAGATAGCGGCGCGAGAGCAGCAAGGCGATGTCGCGGAAGGTGGCGCCGTTCACCTTGCGCAGGGCAATCTCGCGGAAACGGCGGCGCACGTCGAACATCATCAGGCCGAGCACGCCGAGGCACGTCACGGCAATGGCCAAAAGCGAGAAGGTGACGAAGATGCGGGCCGTGCGCTGGTC
>JAEEHP010000151.1 GCA_016280855.1 Bacteroidaceae bacterium | reverse complement strand
TGCTGGTCTTTCTTGAAAGCGATGCGCGGCGAGATGAGCCAGTCGGCAGCAGCAAAGCCGTCGCTGCCATACTGACAGTAGACACCCTCGCCGATTAGGCTATTCATGGTCCAGGTGTACCAGTTGCCGTTGGCATCAACTACCTTCCACAACAGGAACTTTTCATAGTCGCGCAGGGGGAACGAAGCAGGAATGGGGAACGAAGGTCCAGCAACAAACTCCGCGGTCGAGGCGGAAATGCCAGTATAGTCAGTGCGTGGCGTCACTTCGTAAATATATTTGCCATACGCTGTGATTGTCTCGTCGAGATATGTACATTCCGTGATGCCTGTAGCCACCTGTGTGCCGTCGGGCTGGCGCACCACGTCGTACTTCAGCTTCTGCGTATTGATCCAGGCATCGTACTTGCCCTTCGTAGGAGCTGTCCAGGTGATTCGGGCACCATAGCCCTCTTCCTTACCTTTCAAGTCACCGACAGCCACTGGGTCGCCCTCACCAATATAGAGCGAGGTGTTATAGCGGTCGCCCTTACCCATCTCGTTGAAGCCCACGATGCGATAGTCGTAGAAGCCACGCTTGTCCACGTTGTCAGTAAACGACTCATGACCGCCGATCACGGGGTTGTCGTTGCGCCAAATCTCTTCACCATTACGATAAACAACGACTGAGGTCAGGTCTTCCAACGTACCCCCACGGGCATAAGTCTTCGAGGGGTTGTCCCACGAAAGCGTGCATGTCAGCGCGCCCTCTTCTCCTGCCTTCACCTCCACGTTCTGTGCCTTTGCAGGAGCCGAGGCCTCAGCAGCAAGGAAGGGCACATAGATACCATCGAAGACATAATAGCTCTCTTCCGACAGAGGCCATTCCTGCAGACGGGTGACATGAGCCGTCTTGGGATTAATCTCATGGAGGAAGATAACGCCGCTCCTGGTTGTCCAGTTATACATATAGCCACGCAGGTAGAGGCGCTCGGTGTCATTGTCCCAGAACAGGCAGTTGTTATTGTACATGAAAGCAGTCTCCACCATGTAGTCGAGCTTGCCGATGTAGGTGCACTCACCGCTCTCCTTGTTGATGCGATAGAGACCGCCCCAGTACTCCAGGCCGTAGAGGTCGCCGTCGTAGTTGCAGGCGATGGTGTTCATCACATAACGGTAGGATTCGTTGTAAAGTCTTTCGCCCTGAGCATTGGTGCTGTCAGCCACGCTAGGCCACTCGTCCATCTTAAAACTCTCCAAACGAGTCATCTGTCCTGTCTCCAAGTCGATCTTGGCTAGATAGCTGCCACTCTGCGGCCCGTAGATGGCATACATCGTACGGGTGGTGTAATCATAGGTGAGGTGACTGACAATCTCGCCGCCTTGCGTTCCGCCATAATTGGCTATCTGGCGTGTCTCACCCGTCTCTACATCAAAGCTGTAGAAACCGTTGGTGATATGCCCCTTCGACGACTGCGTATAGTCAAACCAATAATAAACACCATCGACCATACACGAACCCGACGAACGGTCGATATTCAGTGAGCGATACTTCTTGACATTCGACATCTTCGTGCCGTCGAAGTCGAAGCTATAGATACCCTTGCCCTCCAGATACTGCGTGCCGGTGGTTGCTTCTTCGCTCTCAAAGAAGGCATAACATTCTTTCACCTCCTGTGCCAATGAACTGGTCACGCCGACAAGCAGAATGGTCAGCAATGTTAAAAGTCGATTGTACTTCATAACCATAGATCGTTTTGTTACTGTTTTCAATATTTGCTTGCAAAGATACTAAAAAATAATGTATAAACAACGATGAAATGGCTTTTTTTGCACTTTGTCAGTTTTTGTCTATACTCCGTTTCCCTTATTTATGTATGCTTATGAGATTTTTTTTGTATCTTTGCACCCAGAAACGAAAACCATCAGCCCATGAAACGAATTCTATTACTGCTGGCTATATGTCAGATGAGCCTCATCCAATTGCAGGCTGTGCCAGCTTGGCGAGGAGCCTTGAAGGCACAACAACCCGACGGATCCATGATTACCTTTTATATGCAGGGTGACGAGTTCTGGCATCAGTGTCTCACCACCGACGGTTATGCCATCGCCCAAGACCCGCAGGGCAGCTATCGCTATGTACGACGCACGGCCAATGGTCAGCCCACTTTGGAGGGCTCGCCACTGGTACACGATGTCGCCATGCGTTCGGCTCAAGAGGTGACGTTTGTCAGCCAATTAAAGAAAGAGGAGAACACGGCCAGACGGTCGTCACCACGTCATACGCCCAAGTCATCGCGCTTTCAGATTGATGGTTTCCCCACCACGGGCGAGATCAAGTGTCTGGTCATCCTGGCCGAGTTCAATGACCTCGGCTTTACCTACGACTTCAATTTCCATCAGCGCATGATGAACGAGCAAGGCTTTGCCGACGAGGGTGCCGCGGGCAGTGCTGCCCAATACTTCACCGAGCAGTCGATGGGCACGTTCTTCCCCAAGTTCGATGTCATCGGCCCTGTGAAGCTCTCGAAGAACTATGCCTACTATGGTGCCAACGACTTTCTCACGGGCTCCGACCAGGGTACGGGCAAAATGATTGAGGAGGCCTGCTGGCTGGCTCACGACCAGCACGGTGTCAACTTCGCCGACTACGACAACAACAACGACGGACAGGTGGATATGGTCTATGTCATCTATGCCGGCTATGGCGAGGCTTTTGGTGCCGGCAGTGACTATGTCTGGCCGAAGAAATGGCAGCTGCAGGCAGAGTACATCACCTGCACCATCGACGGCAAGTCGATCGACGTCTATGCCTGCTCGGCCGAACTTTACGGCAACCCCGCTTGGGAGCAGGAGAACGGCGGTCACCGCTCGTCCAGCATTGGCACCGTGTGCCATGAGTTCGGACATGTGCTGGGCTTTGCCGACCACTACAGCACGGGCGAGAGTGGCGTCTATCGACTGGGCAGCTACGACATCATGGATTATGGCCCCTACAACAACAACGGAGCCACCCCCCCTGCCTACAACGCCTTCGAGCGTATCACGCTGGGATGGATGACACCCGATACCCTCGGCCTCGCACCCCTGACCAACATCCCGCTCGAGCATATTGCCACCAGCAACAAGGCCTACGTGCTCACCACCTCCAATCCCAACGAGTGTTATTTCATCGAGGCACGACAAAACGAGGGTTGGGACAAATACCTGCCATCCAGCGGCATGATGATCACCCACCTCGACTTCGAAGCCACCAGCTGGCTTATGAACATCGCCAACAACAATAACAACCACCAGCGCTTCTACTTGGTGTGTGCCGACAACGATGCCGTCTACGACTACATGACTGGCCGTCAGTCGGAGCGAGGCGACCTCTATCCCTATGGCGGCAACAGCCAGTTCACCGATGTATCGTCACCCTCAGCTTGGACCTACACCGGGGAGACCCTCGACAAGTGGGTCTCCAACATCAGAAACACCGATGGAATCGTGGTTTTTGACTATCGCAACAACCATCTCGACATTCCTGACCACTTGCGTGCCAGCGAGATTGTGGCCGATGGCTTCACTGCTGAATGGGATGCCGTCGGCCGTGCCGACCGCTATGAAGTGAACCTCTATCGACTGATGCACGAGAGCGAGCGCCCACTAGCCGTCAGCGAGGGTTTCTGGCGCATGGAGAAAGGCTCGGTAAGCAGCCCTGACGGCACGAACATCGCCGATCAGCTCAACGACTACATGTCACAACCCGGCTGGACAGGCGAACAAGTGTATCAGGCAGGTGGCTCAGTGAAGATTGGCTCGGCAGGCGCCAGCGGCAAGCTGGTCAGCCCCCAGCTCAACCTCTCTATGGGCGAAGGCGTCTACACCGTCGTGGTGAAAGTGCAATCCCTTCAGGGCAAGACACCCGTATTCACCATCTCGAGCAATGGTCAGCAGGCACGCACACGCCTCTCGTCGGCTGCACGCGAATACTACGCCACCTTCCAAGGAGGACTCACCCAGACGCAGATAGAGCTGGCATCCGTCAGCGAGCGCGCCTTCATCGACACGCTCGTCGTCATCCGAGGCAACGATGTAGCCACCTATTTCCCACAAGCAAAGGAGGTAAGCGTCACGGGCGACATTGCCTCCACCTATTCGCCTGAGGTGGTCGATCCTCT
>JAEEHP010000150.1 GCA_016280855.1 Bacteroidaceae bacterium | reverse complement strand
GCACTTCGAGGATGTCGCGGATGTCGGTGGTGTAGAACGGTGAACGGCGGTCATGAATGATGCTGTTGCGGAAAGTGAGGGCCTTGCCTGTTGTGGGATCGGTAGGACGCAGGACACTAGCCACCTGAAGGCTCTCGTCGCCTATACGTTGGTTGATGGCATCTGCAACATGCGACAGCGTACTGAATTTCTGCTTCAACACAGGCGGAATATCTAAGAAGGAGGTCTGCAGCTCAGTGTTGCTGACCACGCCACTAATAATGACACCGGCACGTTTCCACTGCAGATGGGCTTGACCGACTGTGGTCAGACAAGCATCAAGACCCTGCAAGGCGGCTCGGACAATCTCAGGATCGGAATCCGCTGCAGCAGGCAAAGCTACCGTGTTCGACAACGATTGTTGGTCGAGATCCTCACGGAAGGGATTCGTGGACATAAACACCGTGACAAAGGAAGCCATGCTATGCTGTTGACGCAGCTTGTGGGCGCAGCGAGCAGCAAAACCGGAAACAGGAACCCGCAACTGCTCGGCAGAAGTGAGCATCTTGGGGAAACTGCGACTGGTGCAGATAGTCTGCTTCATAGGCAGATGGTCGAGGGAGATGCAGTCGTGACCTTGCAACTCAAGCCACGTTCGCTCGCCAGTCACCGTCATCATTCGAGCCACTAAGTGTCGCGGCAGGCGGGTGAAATCGAGGGCTGAACTGATGCCGCGCTCGATCAGACGTGAAGCATGACGGCGCCCGATACCCCAGACATCCTCAATGGGAAAAAGGGAGAGGGCACGCTGGCGCTGGGCTTCGCTGTCGATGAAGCAGCATTTGCGGTAACCGGGATAGCGCTTGGCATAACGGCTCGCCATCTTCGCCAAGGTCTTGGTGCGGGCGATGCCGACACTCACAGGCATTCCCGTCCACTTCCGGACCTTAGCAGCCAAAGCTTCGCCCCACTGCTTGAAATCAACGGGCAGGTAGGGCGACTCGTCCCAACGGAGAAAAGCCTCATCGATGCTATAGACAAAGACCTCCGGGGCACTGTCGCGAAGGATATTCATCACGCGGCGGGACATATCTCCATATAAGGTGTAGTTGCTGCTCAGTGCATGAATCTCAGCGTGGGGGAAGCGCTCGGCGAGTTGATAAAAGGGTATTCCTTCGGGCACACCCAGCTGCTTGGCCTCAGGACTGCGAGCAACGACGCAACCGTCGTTGTTGGACAGCACAACGACGGCTTTGCCTTCAAGCGACGGGTTGAAGACACGTTCGCAGGAGACATAACAATTGTCGCAATCAACCAAAGCGTAGATCATCGTGGCGGCAAAGGTACGAATTATTATTGATGATTGATGAATGATGATTGAAAAAGTACAGTTTTTAGTAGAAAGCAAAAAAATAAAAGTTAAAAGATGAAAGTGGCGCACGGACATTTGAACGTTTTTATTACTTTTGCAACGGAAATCGAAATGAAACTGTCATCCCATGATGAACGAAGTACAATTCCTGACAGTGGAGATTGGTGAATCGGTGACGCTGCCTTACTATCCCGAAGGCATCCGTGCCGGTTTTCCCTCACCGGCGACGGATTACGAAGAAGAGTCCATCGACCTCAACCGCGAGCTGATTCGCCATCGTGAAGCGACGTTCTTCGCCCGTGTCAAAGGCGATTCGATGATCGATGCCGGGTATATGCCGGGCGACCTACTGGTGGTGGACAAGTCATTGGATCCCAAGGACGGCGATGTCGTCGTGGCCTACGTGGACGGCGGTTTCACCATCAAGGAGCTCGACCTCTCACAGCGCGACAAGGGCATCGTTTGGTTAGTGCCTCACAACGAGGCCTATCAGCGCATCAAGATCTCCGAGGAACAGATGGGGGTCATCTGGGGCGTAGTCACTTATTGCATTCATAAATCATTTAAAAAGTAATGAATCATGAAATCATTTAAGTTTGCATTCTTTGGCGAAGCTGTGGTCATCGCCATTGGCCTCTTCCTCGGCGGAAGAGCAATCAAACAAGGTATCGAAAGTTTCAAAGCGATGGACCGCACCATAACGGCTAAAGGTCTATCCGAGAAAGAAGTAAAAGCCGACAAGGTCACGTGGGCACTGAAATTCAAGGAGCTGGGCAACGATCCCGCTGAGTTATACGACCGTATCGAGAAGAACACGGGCACCGTGGTGGAATTTCTCAAGACAGGCGGCATCAAAGAAGACGAAATCTCCTTGGCTCCACCGACATTGCTAGACCAGCAAGCCAATGTGAGCTATATGAGCGAAAGCGTACGCTACCGCTACAAAGCAAACTGTGTCGTCACCGTCGTTTCGAAGAACGTGGAACTCGTGCGTAAACTGGTCAACCGACAGGCACAACTCATGCGCTATGGTGTGACCATCGTGGGCGAGGAATATGGTGTCGACGGACCCAGTGTGTACTATGAGTTCACGGGATTGAACGATATCAAGCCGGAAATGATTGCCGAAGCAACAAAGAACGCTCGCAAGACGGCAGAGCGCTTTGCCGAGGATTCAGGAAGCAAACTGGGAAAAATACGCACGGCTGACCAAGGTCAATTCTCCATCGAGAACCGCGACCAAAACACGCCGTGGCTGAAAAACGTACGCGTGGTAACTACCGTGGTTTACATGTTGAAGGACTAACCCCTACGCACCTCGCCGGGCGTAACGCCGAACTTTCTCTTGAAAATGGCAGAGAAATGGGAGACGTTCTTGAAGCCCACGTCGAAGCACGTGTCGGTAACACGATGACCCCGCTTGAGCAGTTCGTAGGAAGCACGCAAACGACGATCGGTGAGCCAACGCTCGGGTGAGAGGTCGCTCATCTTCTTGAAATCGCGCTTGAATGTGGAAAGGCTGCGCCCCGAAGCACGGGCAAATTCACTCATCGACATATCGTTTTTGAAGTTCTTCTCCATGAAGTCCTTCAAGTCGATCTTTGGAGCCTGAGTGCTATTGTTCACGAAATCGGCCATAACTACTAATGTCTTATAAGTGAATTCTTCGATTAAATTGTTAAAAACAGGTGGGTTTATTCACCTTGCGCTGCAAAGATAATCGATTCTACGTGATAGCCATTTGTTTTAAGGGTCAAAATACTTAAATGACGTGTTTTTGTTCATAAAATATGTAAAGGTGGGACTTTTTACAATACTTTTCCTTATTTTTGCATTTGTATTTGGTTAATTTTTACATTTATGAAACGATTTGCATTCAAAATGTTCCTCAAACCTGGTTGCGAGGAAGAGTACGAGAGACGCCACGCGGCATTGTGGCCGGAGCTTAAACAGGGTATCAAAGAAGCAGGAGTAGGCAACTACAGCATCTTCTGGGACCGCGAAACGAACATCCTGTTCGCCTATCAGGAGATTGAAGGCGAACAGAGTTCACAGGATATGGGAGCCGACGAAACGACGAAGCGATGGTGGGATTACATGAAGGATATCATGGAGACCAACCCCGACAACAGCCCCGTTACCATCCCCATCCAGGAAGTCTTCCACTTAGATTAGTGCATCCTTCGATCCGGTCTCACAACGAAAGAGGCAAATAAGACGAATTACCTCATGGCTCACTTCAAGATGCCATAACAAGTAATTCGTCTTATTCGCCTCTTTCGTTATATATATAGAATGCTATTTCACGACGCAAGTGCCGAGGGCGAAGGATTTCTCCAAGTTGCCCGTACCTTCCATGTTATCGGTCTTTGCAGAGATGTCGTCGAGATGGCTGATGAGCTCGGCCTCGGGGGTACAGGGCACGACAGGGGATCCGAACTCGAGACGACCGTGATGAGCCAGCACACAGTGTACGATGCGCTTGGTCTCCTCGACGTCGATGCCACGACGCTCCAGCTCGGTGTGCAGTTTGTGTGCACCGATATAGATATGCCCCAACAGATACATATCTTCCTGACCTTCGCCGGCACGATTGTATTCATAGACCTTGCCGTAGTCGTGGAACAGGATGGCAAGGACGCAGCGTTCGAGCTTGATGGGATAGGGCAACATAGGATAGATGCCGTCGAGCATCGCCAACATCTGATGGGTGTGGTTGAGGAGGCCGCCGGGGAAGGCGTGATGAACACTTGTCGCAGCGGGAAACTCGGAATAGGGCTTGAACAGTTTATCTGCAAATTCACGGATGATGGGAACGAGTTGCTCGTCCTTGCAGCAACTGACAAGATGCGTGATAGTAGCATCCCACGTCTCACGACTGATGGG
>JAEEHP010000149.1 GCA_016280855.1 Bacteroidaceae bacterium | reverse complement strand
TTCTCGATGACGGGATAGGGATAGACGACACCACTGCTGCCCTGATAGACTCGCTTCTCCAAGAACATCGGATTCTTCTCGGGTTTCCCCACTTCGTAGGTGGG
This sequence comes from Bacteroidaceae bacterium, assembly GCA_016280855.1. Lineage (GTDB taxonomy): Bacteria > Bacteroidota > Bacteroidia > Bacteroidales > Bacteroidaceae > Physcousia. The sequence goes on along the minus strand of JAEEHP010000149.1, from coordinate 3,363 downwards.
AATCGTGATGAGTTCACGCCAGGCTTGGACAGCCCCCCCTCCTGAACGAGTCCAGTCGGAACACTTAATAGTTCCGTCTTCCTCGCACCCTTTGAGGGAGGGAGCAGAATCCTTTTGGCTTAATGTGTTCTTTTCCATATATATCTATTATGTTTTCTTTAATCCTCCAATTCCCTCCCTTTCGTCTCTGGACAGTTCCTCCACAGGAATACGAAGGCGAAGGTGCAGATGGCAGCGTAGATCCAGAACGTGCCGCTGCTGCCGAGGGCTGCATTCATCGATGGGAATGAGAAGGTTAGCGTGCAGCAACCGACCCATAGGGCAAAGGTGCAGGTGGCCATCGCCACGCCACGCACACGGTTGGGGAAGATCTCGGCCAGAAGCGTCCAGGTGACAGGACCCAAGGTCATCGCATAAACCGAGATGGCCGATACGACCAGCGCCACCATCATCACGCCTTTCACCTCGAAAAAGTAACAGGTGCCGAGTGTCAGATAGATGAGTCCTAAGCCGCCGGCACCGATCAGCATCAGCGTCCTGCGTCCCCACTTCTCGATGGTGTAGAGGGCTACGAAGGTGAACAGCACGTTGGCGATGCCTGTGATGACGATATTGATGAACATACCGTCCACGTCGAAGCCGGCGCCCACGAAGATTTCCTGCGCATAGTTGAAGATGACATTCGTGCCGCACCACTGCTGGAAGACGGCGATGAAGAGGCCAAGCAACAGTACCTTGTGGTACTGCTTAGTGAAAAGTGAAAAAAAAGAATTACCGTTGTTGACGGCTTGTTCTGCGGAAGCCGCAAATAAATTATATTTTTCACTTTTCACTCTTTCACTTTTCACTTTCACATACACCGGGCTCTCGGGGATGAAGAAGCTCATCACGAGGAAGAGGGCGGCTGGCACGGTCTCGGCCCAGAACATCCAGCGCCAACCCCACGCCACATTCCACGCCTGGCTCTCGGCCACGTTGGTGTCGCGGGCTAAAAGCATATTGACAATCTGTGCGGCGAGGATGCCTAATACGATGGTCATCTGGTTGAGGCTCACCATGCGTCCGCGGATTTCGGCAGGACTGACCTCGGCGATATACATTGGGGCTAAGGCTGAGGCTACTCCGATGCCTACGCCGCCGATGAAGCGCGCGATATTAAATAAGGTGAAGTCGTTGAACAGCCCCGTACCGATAGCCGAGACGGTGAACAGCACGGCGGAAAAGGTCAGCAAGGGCTTGCGTCCGTAGCGGTCGGCGGCAGCGCCTGCTACCATGGCTCCGACGAGACAGCCGATCAGCGCCGTCGTCATCGCAACGCCCTGCATAACAGGCGAGTCTGCGATGCCGAAATACAGTTCGTAGAATGGTTTGGCGCCGCCGATGACTACCCAGTCGTAGCCAAACAGCAAGCCGCCCATTGCCGAGACGGCACAGATGAAATAGAGAAATCCTTTTTTGTACATGAGTGCAAACTATGGATAGCTGTTTTTTAGGAAGCCTTTGACGCAAGCGCTCGAGGGGCGAACATGGGGACAGCTCAAGGAGATGAGTATGAGGGGCGGATGAGGTGTCAGGGCTTGTGGCACTCGTTGACTTTCTTGTGACAGCTGATCTGCTCGTCCGTTTCGGGGAAGTGCTCGGCGAGAAGGGCGTAGAGGTCAGGGTCATAGACCTTCAGCTCTTCGCGGGTGTTGCACCAGTTGTGCTTGCCGTCGGGATGGGGCATCTCGGCGTTGACGTTAAACCAGTCCTGCACCGCCTCGGCGAAATATTCCATGTGGTCGGTGATACGGTAGGTGCCGTCGAGGATACCTTTGGCCTTGGCGTTCTCGTAGAGTTGCTTGAGGCGGCCGTCGAACTCGGGTTCGGCAATCATCAGACCGATGCAATGGATGGCGTGGGCGAACTCATGGATGAGGATGTCCTCGGCGTGGTATTTATCGATTTGATAGCCAAGCACATTCTCTTCGGCGCATGAGGTCAGCGGTTCTTCAATGGTGCCGCCCAGACCGCGAGCACGGAGATCCCAGTTCAGGGCGGTGTCGTTGACCAGATAATGATGCTCAGGTAGGTCCGTTGTCCCCTCGTATCTCGCCATAATCGCCACGCGGGCGTTGGCTTTAATCATTGCCTGCAGAACTTCTGGTTTCAGCATGCAGGTCATAGCATACAGAGTACGATGGGCTGCCACGAAGGCAGAATCAGGCACGCGCCACGACGACACCAACGGCAGACCGTTGACATCCACGTACTTGACATAGAAGCTGTCAAGACCGAGGGAATCGGGAACGCTGGAAACGATGCATTCGGGGACAGACCACTCAGCAGCCCCAGCAGACCCACCCCCCTGCCCCTCCCGTAAGGGAGGGGTGTTGCAGGCGGTTATCAAAGAAATCAATCCTATATTAATTAGGCTCTTAAAAATGCCCTTCATAAAAAGATACAGAAATTCAATTAAAACATTCATCGCGCCAGCCCCTCCCCTCCCTTACGGGAGGGGTCGGGGGTGGGTCTTTTTATTTCATATACGTATATCTATAATCCGTCGGACTGACAAGTGTCTCCTTGATAACTCTCGGGATGATCCAACGGATGAGGTTAAACTCGCCGCCGGCCTTGTCATTGGTGCCGCTGGCACGTGCTCCGCCGAAAGGTTGCATGCCGACCACGGCACCCGTGGGCTTGTCGTTGATGTAGAAGTTACCTGCGGCGTATGCCAGTTTGTCGGCAATCTTTTCAACGGCTAAGCGGTCGCGGCCGAAAACAGCGCCGGTGAGGCCGTAAGGCGAGGTCTCGTTGCAGAGCTTGGCGGTCTCTTCCACCTTGTCGTCGTCGTAAGGATAAACCGTGATGATGGGGCCGAAGATTTCCTCTTCCATTGATTTGAAGCGCGGATTAGAGGTCTCGATGACCGTAGGCTCGACGAACCATCCTACGCTCTTGTCGCATTTGCCGCCGAGGACAACTTTCGCATCGGCAGCTGCTTCGGCGAAGTCGATATAGCTCTTGCACTTGTCGAACGAAGTCTCGTCGATGACAGCGTTGACGTAGTTCATCGGGTCGCGCACATCACCCATCTTGATTTCACCGGCCATGCGCTTGATATCCTCTAACACGCAGGGCCACAAGCTCTTCGGGATATACATTCTCGAAGCTGCTGAGCACTTCTGTCCCTGGAACTCAAAGGCACCGCAGAAAGCAGCCGTAGCCACAGCCTTCGGGTCGGCTGAGGGATGCACGAAGATGAAATCCTTGCCGCCGGTCTCACCTACGAGACGCGGATAGGAAATGTAGCGGTCGAGGTTCGAGCAGGCCTGGCTCCAGAGGCTCTTAAAGGTGGCGGTGCTACCTGTGAAGTGAATG
>JAEEHP010000014.1 GCA_016280855.1 Bacteroidaceae bacterium | reverse complement strand
CCGAAGAAGAGAGGCAGAGCCTGTGCTGCGGCCACGAGGAAGATGCAAGCACCGACAACCATCATGATCTTCTTCCTCACGACCTGCTCCTCGTTGTCCATGGCGATGTACACAGAGATCGCACCGACAACGGCAACTACACCGGCGATGGCATAGCACAGCTTCACTACATAAGGAACATACTTGGCAATCTCTTCCGTTACGGTAGAGAGGGCATTGGTTCCTGCGGTGTAGTCACCAGCTGCGTTCTGCGCAAAGGTTACGGCAGTACCGCAAAGAAGCATCATGGCGAGCATCTTCATGCGATTGGCACTGAAGAGATTCTTGGTAAACTTTTTGATTTTCTTCATTTTTTTCTACGTTTTACAGATTTTTTTAATTACTATTCACACGATTATTCTCTCTTGGCCATTTGAGATTATTTCGTTATCCTGGTTATTGTTATCCTGTCATTTATCGTGTTCGTTATCCTATATGATGTTGTAGCCGAAGAAGGCTGGGAAGAGTATGAATGCTCCAATCATGAACAGACAAGCCCCGACGAGCATCATAATACTCTTGGTGATGTCACCTTCACCTGTCGTCATCTTGAAGTATATCTGCAATGCGCCGATGATGGCAACGATGGCAGCGATGGCGTAGGAGAGATAGACCACATACAGCATCATCGTAACTGTATAGTCATGTGCATTCGCCAAAGCATCCGCTCCCCAGCTGTAGTCAACACCTCCGCACTTGGCAGATGCTAACAGTGGCTGGAAGAGCAGGATGCCAGCCGAACAAAAACCGACAATCTTATGTGTTACACCCAAACCTATTTTCATACGTTATCTCTCGAATAGAAGATTTTTGGGCCACCGGGCTTCTGATTCAATAACATATTCACCATGACATCAGGTTCCGTCTCGCCTGTACTATCCACGTCAACAGGCTCCATTGAATCCTGCAAACGCTGACATTCTTCCTCGACGGTGGTTCGTCTTTCTTTTTGAATCTTTTCCTGATACTTGTTCGCATCGTCATCATTCTCAATGAAAGTGATGTTCGATGGCTCTTCAGAATCTTCTACAGAATCACCATTAAGTCGGAAGCCATTGGTTTCTTCCGATATGCTAATTGGTTCTTCTGGATTATCCATCTGACTGACATCAAAATCTTCCTCCTCGGATTTGGGGGCATCTTTCTTCGCATACAAATCCTGCATGATGACAACAGAATAGTAGATGACATAGATGACTGTCAGAACTAATACGAATATGGCAAATGCACTCATTTTGATACTTGAATTTTTGGTTCGACTTCAAATTTGCGAGTGCAAAGGAACATAGATAAATCTGATTGAAATGAAGAAAAATTGAATTACAGTAGAATATTAACAGGAGTTTAATTTTGAGTATAATATTGCAGAAGTAATCATACTCGAAAAGGCATGAAAACAATAAAGGAGCCTCGGTTGAGACTCCTTCAAGGGAATGGCAGAAACGTGGACTACAGATTGGACGTTGGCTGTTTTACCAGATAGTCATTAAGGTCATTGTATGGGTCGAATCTATAGGTCTCATCAATGACCGTATCGCCAAGAGCTTCTTTCATTGACTCAAATGTCCGTTTGCCTCCATCGTCATTGTCAAGGTACGAGTGTACATATTTATATAAATGCAACTCCGCTAAAGCCTTGTCAAGACAGTTGATGGAGTTCAGGATCATGTAATCGCAATGATAGGACAGACAGATACGATTGCTTTTGCAATCAAACAGCATTAGGTATGAAAGGAAATCCATAAAACCCTCGAAGATGATGATGTGTTCCTGGACTACATCTTTATTCTGCCTGATAACCGTAATGTCCTTGTGACCTATACATCCTTTATAATACTGGTTCCTCACTTCGTACCCTCCAATCCTGTTGCGGAAGGCTATGCCGAAATAGTGCTTGTCTCGAAGGTCATAATGGACTTCGCAACAATACACCCGACTCAGATTCACATCAATCTTTCGCTTCATCATGTAGGATAGTAAGGCTTGGTGCATAAGTGGATGATATGCTACATTACGCATCTGTCCAGATTCCTGTCTTATTGGAGGGGCATCCTTGCGATGATACATGGCGTTGATGAAAGTGTTGCTCTTTGGAGCAAGGATGGCAAGAGCTTCACTGGTTGACCTTACATTATATAATCCCTTGATTAAATCAAGTATATCACCACCTTCTCCTAAGCCATAGTCATACCATTCATTACGTCTTGCGTCAACTTTGAAGGATGGCGTTTTTTCACTGCGGATAGGAGAGATATACCAATGGGTGTTTCCCTTTTGCTTTACTGCCTTGTGACCTTCCTTTTCAAGGAACTCCACTAAGTTGATGAGTTTAGCCTGTGATATATTCATTGTTTACATCATTAGTATGCCAGTACATATATATAAACATCCAAACTAAACTAAACTGTCGCTTTCGGAGTCTTCTGGCTTGTTTTCAGATACTGACTTCTGGGGAACATATTGATACGCCTTATCAATCTTTAGTATAAGTCCCATCTCAATCAAGTATCTGAGAAGGTTGATAATGGTATTGCGTCCCCTTGAATATCCAATATTGGAATAGCCATCAGTCAATAGGTTGATCATTTTAGAGTAACCAAGTGGGACATTATCGCCGATGACGCTTTCTATAGCCTCACGATGCTGTTCTTCTGTCAATCTGGAGAAGTGCATCTTCTTGTCACGTCTCGCAAGTTCGGCTTTGTAGCCTTCCACGTAGTCTGGGAGGCCGTTGTTGTCTATTCGAAACGCAAAAGGGGCAAATTCCTTGTCTCGAATAAACATGGCTTTCACTTCGCTCATGTTGCTGTCATCAATATTCTTAGTAATCTGGAGTACTGTCTCTGCCTTGTTGTTCAACTCAGAACCGATGTGACCACGAGTGTTGTCATCGCCTTTGTTCAGATGGAGGACGGTATGGATGTGTAGGTCATAGAAGCTTGACCATCGCATCAGGTCATTGATAATATCAAGAGCCTCACTCGGATTGTTGATGTCTCTCAGAAGGTCACGTACTCCGTCGATAACAACCAGTCCGTACTGTGAATCGCCACGCAAAGCAAGGGTGATAATGTCACGTCTTTGCTCAGGAGTGTACTCACGCAATACAAAGAAATCGATAAGTCCGCTTTCCTTGTTCAAGGGAAGGTTGGCAAGCTTCAGTATTCGCTCCAGCACCTTGTGGCAATGGTATTTGCTCTGCTCTGTATCAATATAGAGTATCTTATTCTTGTTCTCTGGAAGATGTGCCTTGTAACCAAGTATCTCCTTGCCAGATATGGCAGCAGCAACTATAGCAGAAACGTTGAAAGTCTTCTTGCTCTTTGGCTTGCCGACAGATGCGCTGAAGTTGCCCAATGTGGCTATGGTTGCACCTCCACAGGTGATGATTTCTGGGGGAAAGGAATATTCCTCTGTCACCTTCAGTTTGATGTGCTTTAATAACTGCTCGAATGTTTTCTGGTCAATTCTCTGATTGCCTAATGTCGTTATATCCATCATTATTTTAAGTCTTTATGTTTATAAACTCCTTTTAATACTTTCTCCATGTGAGTGTCTGCATATTCTTCTATCTCCTCCTGAGAGAGAACCCTGTTTTTGGCAATCCACCTGTTCAGGTCATCTCTTCTGATGTATATCACCTTGCCGTTTGGCTTATAAATAGGCAGTTCGTGCTTACTTGTAAGCTTATACACAAGACTTGGTGATAGTGTGAGATAGTCGGCTGCCTCTGTGACAGTCAGATACTCTTTAAGGAGATACATCTTCTTTTCTATAAAGAGCATGTGGTTGGCAAGTTCTTTAAGTGTCCCGAATCTTCTAAGAAAATATTCGAGGTTATTGAGCTTGTTGATAGTTTCCTCAATATCTTCCGTCTGTTCGAGGACTCTTTTTGCTGATTCAAGTCTGTCCAGCAAACTCATGATGTGCATATTGTCAAGTGGATTGACTCGTGGAAACTCTTGTGGTGTCATTGTCTTGAATGATTTCGTTATACGTTCTATTCTGTAACAGCCAATCGTCAAGTTCGCTTCTGTCGAAGTACATAAGCTTACCTGTCGGTTTATAGTGAGGAATTTTACCTGCACTGGTCAGTTTGTACAGGTGTGATTCAGTGATACCCATATACTCACAGGCTTCTGCAACTGTGAAAACGGTCTTGACCTCGCTGTAGAATCGGTCAACATGCTCGATGGTCAATAGCTTTGGATTGATATAATCCAATTTCTCCTCGATGCAATGAAGCCGCTTGGGTAAGTCACTATTGACAAGTTCTGTGAGTCGCTGGTCTATGGAAACAATCATTTCCAGCGTACTGTCTGAAATTTGTGTCTTACGTCTGCCCATTCTTACTTATTTATCTTGTTAAATACTATGGAGAAAGCCCTCCGTTACCATTGTAAACCGGTTACGGAGGGCAAAAGTACATGGATAGTCAGGAATGAGAAAGAGAGAAAATAGAGACTCTATCTGATTCTCTCGGTCACTCCCTGACTATTTCTTTGCAGTTATTTGTCAGTGTTTCTTTTTCTTTGATATTTCTGCCCGATAGGACGTACTGCATCATCAATTATCTTCTCCTGGGCTGACATTTCCAAATCGACAATGGAATAGAGTGCAGAAGATAAGGACTTCTGGGTCAGAGTGTCTTTGCCTGTAGAACTGACAATGCAGCGTTGATGGGCAATGACGTTCTGCCAGTTGCGGATGATGAGATTGTAGAGGGAAAGCTGGTCGAAGAAAAAGGCTACAAGCCGATTGTTGCGCGAATGGAGCGGCATGGTCATCCTGCCGTCCAAAAGAGAAAGGAGGTCGCTGGCATTGATGACCTCTCTGAAGATTTGTGCTTCGTTACAACAATGGGCAAGGTTGTCGAGGTCATCATTGTCAAGACAAGAACAGAGATTGAAGTCAGATGCTTCTCTGACTCTCTTACGGGCAACAAAGGTGTTGGAAGAAGGTTGTGTGGTGTTGAACAGATGAAGCATTTCTTTCAGATCACCATCACTTGCATCAATCTTGTTGAAGTAATACTCAACAAGATCACGGCGGTTTGTAAGCAGTGAATCGATAATACGGTAGTTCTTCTGGTGCTCGTTCTTGCTCCTGGCATCGACTGCATCATGGAACTCATGGCTATAGACAAAATCATCAGCATAACGCTGATAAAGTTTGCCTTGGTTAACGACTTCGACCTGATAGAGGTCATGGGCTTCGCGGAGCATTTCGAGCAAGCCCGAATCACCGCACTTGGCGGCAGTCAGATGTACTGGCTGCGTCAGTCTCTCCAAAAAGAGAGAGAGAGAATTTTTCTTTTCTCATTGCTTTTGATGTTTATTAAAGTGAATAAATATATAAACAGAAGGCTTTCGCCAATCTTTTTTTTTCTCATCGTTGTGTAGCAATAAGGAAAATCTCTCTCTGCTGGTAGCAAGAGCAAGCTTACTGGCTGCCTTACCTGATGGTAAGACTGCCAAGTGTCGTAAATTTTATTAACGATTCGTGCATACATACTACGTCAATTTGAACTGCAAAGGTACTGTGCTTCTATGTAGTCACTCTTCATTAGACGATAAAAAACACAAAAAGTGAGCAAATTTTTATTTGCCCACATGAATTGTAGGATGAATGTACTCTGAATTTCTTCATCCATTGTTGTATTTGGATGCTATACGTTTCAACTCGACATCAAAGATTCCATAATCTGACCGTTTTTTTAAGGCGGTCAGTCCAGTAACCATACTTCCTCTATTTGGTGCTTGTCCGTTAATAGTGAAACAAGCCTTCGCTTTTTCCCAATACTCTTTGTTGGTTTTCGAGAAAGTGAAAAAGATAAAGTAGGAAAGGTGTCGTTGGCTCTTAATCCATTCGATGGGTTTCCTTGTAGTCTGTTCGCCGAGATTGAAGATACTAAGGAAAGTTTCGGCTGTAGTGTCAGGGCTGATGTAACCCTTGTCAAGGAGGTCTTGATATAGACTGCGGACACGGCGTGTACCATAGGTGGCGTCGAAATAACGCTCTTCGTTTGGCTTGTTGAGTTCGGAGAAATCTACTTCAGGATAGAGTTTCATCACTTTCTCGTTTCTCTTGAACTGCTTTTCGGTTATTGGAAGTGATGAGAGTTTGTTAGATTTGTCGATGCTCCATTGTTCTTCAAAATGTGACCATTTGTGGCGCATGGTAAGGTGTAGCATTTCACCTATGGCAAAGGCGATAATCTTTAATGTGAATATATCAGTGTCACCTTTGGGCTGGTACTCAGCAGTGAGATAACCTGCACTAACTGCACGGTCGAAGAGGTCGGCAGCTTCCTCGTAAGCAAACTCGTTAACCAGATATTTGAACTTACCCTTGGACTCTTGGTTAAGGTCATAGCACAAGGCATGGATGGACTTCATGGCTTGAACTACGCCTGAGAGAGCATCATAAGTGTTCTTTGGCAAAGTCTCTTTACCATCCTTAATATAGTTCTCCAACATTTCCGGGGAACCCAGCATAGCTATCTTATCTATGATGATTGGGTCTGGATTAAGGCTGGTATATAGCATTATATCCTCCTTCCATTGCTCGAAATGAAGCAATTCGTCAGCGTAAGTCGTTAACTTCGTGTTACCACCTATGCAGATGTCATAAATGAGTTGCTTTGCGAACTTGTTAAACTTCACAAAGCTCAAAACGGCTTCTTGTCTCGTTACCATATATATAATAATGTAAGAGGGTTCTACTCGCTTATGCTTGGAATGAGGTTGACGGCAGCCTGTTTGTTTTTGTCGAGCACCTTGGCATATATCTGAGTAGTGGAAAGCTCACGATGGCCAAGGAGTTTAGAGACTGTGTAGATGTCGGCTCCAAGGTCGAGCATCATCACAGCGAAGGTGTGACGAGCGCAATGGAATGTGAGGTTCTTAGTGATTCCAGCGGCGAGTGCCCAACGCTTCAGTTCAAGTGAAGTCCATGCACCATAGGTGAATCCTTCAAACACACGGTCAACATCGTTACGACGGGTGCCCAAGTATGCAGCTGCCTGGTCGGAAATGTCAAGATATTCCTGACCACCAGTTTTCTTCTGCTTGAATACAATACGTGTGAATTTGCCGAACTTCTGAATTTCGCCCCATGTCAGCTTCTCAATATCGCTCTTGCGCAGACCTGTCAGACAAGAGAACAGGAATGTGGCTTTCAGAATGGGGTAGTTGCATGGTGTAGCAGCCATCTTCTTCACTTCTTCGAGTGTCAGATATTCACGAGCCACTTCTTCAGCCTTGAAGCCCTCGATGCCACGCATAGGGTTTTTGTCAATGATATGTTCCTCAAAAGCCTGATTGAGACAGGCACGTAGTTTATTGAAGTAAGAAACCTTCGAGTTCTGTGACAATCCAACGAACACATAAGAAACCTTGGGGTCAGTCTTCTTTTGTGCATCCTTCTCTGCAGTGTTCAGATAATCCTTGAATCCCTGGATCCATTCGGCATCGATATCATCGAATGTGGTTGCTTCATCGCAGTACACCTCCAAATGCTTCAGGCAACTGTGCCAGTTTCCCCAATTACCATTTGAGTCTGGTGTCTTCAGACGGTCTTCGCACATCTTGCGATAGTATTCAAGGAAGCGGACACCTTCCTGCTTGGGCTGGGTGATGTCAAACTTGCCGTTGATGATTTCCAACTCCCGTTTGGCTCTCATGGCATTGGCTGCTGCAAGAGCCTGACGGTTTTGTTCTCTTTCCTGTGGGGTAGTGGGAACTACTTGATAGAGCTTCAGGTATTCCTTTTGACGCTTGCCACCAACATTGATGTCAAGGTACAGGCTCGAACTTCCATCTTTGAGCTTCTTTTCGCGAAGCTTCACTTGTCCTCTTTGGACGCTTGCTGATTTTTTCTTTGCCATAGTTTGTTATCGTTTTTGAGATAACCACCGAACTAACTTTTGAGGGACACTTTTTCTGTCCCCGGGGGACAGATTTTGCACCTTTGATGTAATCTCGGGGGACATCTGGGGGACAAAGTTAGGAAAAAATCTGCAAATAGACAATACCAAAGTCAAGAATCTGCAAATAACGACACAAACTTTAACACTTGAAAATAAGCGTATTACAGCCGTATTTTTGCAGATTTTATAATCTTCTTTGCAATGGCTTCACTTTCCCACGCAGAATCTACTTTCCGACGCAGAAGTGGGAAAAGATGTTGTTGAGGGTTTCCAGGGGGGTGATGGCGCCGCCGGTGATTTCGGCGAGTGAGGTGAGGGTGAGGCGGAGGTCTTCGGCGATGAGGTCGGAGGGAAGGGATGAGGTGAGTCCGTCGAGGACGCGGGTGAGGCTGTCGTGGGCGCGGCAGAGGGCTTCGAAGTGGCGGGCATTAGTGATGATGACGTCGGAGTCAGAAGCCGTGGGGACGGCAGAGATAAGACGTTCACGCAGCTCGTCGAGCCCCTTGCCGTATTTGGCGGAAAGGGTGAGGTCGGCGATACCGCAATAGCCGTTTCCCTTGTCTATCTTATTCTGGACAATGAGGAGCGTCTTGCCTGTGCAGCGGCCTCGCATGCCGGTGATTTCGGCGGCGGCGGGCTCTTTGTCGATGAGCCACAGGACGACGCTGGCTCTTTCGATGGCGGCGAAAGTACGTTCAATGCCGAGCTGTTCGATGCAGTCGTCGGTATGGCGGATTCCGGCTGTATCAATGAAGCGGAAGGTGATGCCTCCGAGCTGGATAGTGTCCTCGATGGCATCGCGGGTAGTGCCTTGGATGTCGCTGACGATGGCACGTTCCTCGCCCACAAGGACATTGAGGAGAGTGGATTTGCCTACGTTGGGGGCTCCGACGATGGCTACAGGTATGCCGTTTTTCAGGGCATTGCCCGTTTGGAAACTGTCGGCGAGCTGCGACACACGACGGTCGATAGTCCGGGCGAGGGTCAGCAGTTCCGTGCGGTCAGCGAACTCCAGTTCCTCGTGGTCGGCGAAATCGAGTTCAAGCTCCAGCAACGAGGTGAGTCGGAGGAGCTGGTCGCGGAGCGTCGTGAGCTCAGAGGATATGCCGCCGCGGAGCTGCCTGATGGCAAGGTCGTGGGTGGCTTTAGTCTTTGACGCGATGAGATCGGCCACGGCTTCAGCCTGCGAGAGATCCATCTTGCCGTTGAGGAAGGCGCGCTGCGTGAACTCGCCCGGGTTGGCCAGGCGCGCACCATGCCTGATGAGCAGTTCCACCACCTTATTTAATATGTAGTGCGAGCCATGACAGGAAATCTCGACACAATCTTCGCCGGTGTAAGAACGCGGCGCCCGGAACACGCTGACCACCACTTCGTCCACCACTTCCCCACCCACGCGAATGTGCCCGTAGTGAAGGGTGCCGGGCTGCGCGGCAGAGAGGTCTTTGGTGAAACAGTGAGACACGATCTCAAGCGCTTGTGGTCCTGAGATCCTGATGATTCCAAGTGCACCGCCTGGTGCTGTGGCTACAGCGCAGATGGTGCCTTGGGAATTGGGGATTGATGATTGACGATTGGTGATTGATGCCATCAGATCCTTTCAAGTACCTTTTCGATGAGCGTGTCGATGGAGTTCTTGTACTCGGTGTTCATCTCGGTGGTGTAGCGGTTGGCGATGACCATACAGCAGGTCATGGCGCGATGGCCGAGGAGTGCAGAGAGACCGGCGACGGCAGAGCTTTCCATCTCGAAGTTGCAGATGTGCAGGCCTTTGAACTCAAAGGCTTCGACCTTCTGGTTCTGGTCGGGATCCTGGATGCGGAGCCGCAGCTGTCGGCCTTGCGGACCGTAGAACCCTCCGCATGCAATGGTGATGCCGCGCACCATATCTTCCTGAGCAATTTGGTCGATGAGTCCGGGGTCGGCAATGGCCACGTAAGGGGAGCCTTTGAGCGGCGACCAGTTCATGTGCTTCTTGAACGCCTCTTCGAGCTCCAGGTCGCAGACCTCGTTGCGGCCGTCGTAGAAGTTGAGCAGTCCGTCGAAGCCGATGCTCTTGACCGAAGCGATGAACGAGCCCGTGGGGGTGAAGGGCTGGAGGCCGCCGCAGGTGCCGATGCGTACGATGGTGAGCGTGCGGTGCTCGTCCTTCTCGGTGCGGGTTTCGAAGTCGATGTTGGCCAAGGCATCCAGCTCGTTCAGGACGATGTCGATGTTGTCGCAGCCGATGCCCGTAGAAGCTACGGTGATGCGCTTGCCCTGGAACCAACCCGTGATGGTGTGGAACTCGCGGCTTTGGATGTCACATTCGAGGCGGTCGAAGTGGGCCGCTACGGTCTGGACGCGCCCCGGGTCACCCACAAGGATGATGCGGTCGGCAAGCTGTTCGGGACGTACATGAAGATGGAACGCGCTGCCGTCTTCGTTGATAATGAGTTCTGATGGTGGGAATACTTTCTTCATAGCGATAGTCTGATTAACGTTTATGCCTGCAAAGATATGCATTTATTTTGATATAAATCTCTTTTTTAGCATAAAGTTCATAAATATTTGCCTTCAGACACGTTTATTTCATATTATTTATGTACATTTGCGGCGCTTTAAAAAGATTTAGTGGATAACAACTCACACAAAACATAGCAAAAATGAATAAAATTGTAGCCAAAGAGCAATTTTCAGAGAAAGTCTATAAGTTGGTGGTCGAGGCTCCCTTGATTGCCAAGGCTCGTCGTGCCGGTCACTTCGTCATCGTCCGTGTCGGCGAGAAAGGCGAGCGTATGCCGCTGACCATCGCAGATGCCGACGTACAGGCAGGCACCATCACCCTCGTCGTCCAGAAGGTGGGCGTCAGCTCCACCAAGCTCTGCGACCTCAACGTAGGTGATGAGCTCACCGACATCGTAGGCCCTCTCGGCAAGGCTACTCATATCGAGAACTTCGGCACCGTGGTGTGTGCCGGCGGCGGCGTAGGCGTGGCGCCTATGTTGCCTATCATCAAGGCGCTGAAGGCTGCCGGCAACCGCGTCGTCAGCGTGCTCGCAGGCCGTTCGAAGGACCTGATCATCCTCGAAGACGAGGTACGTCAGCACTCCGACGAGGTCATCATCATGACCGACGACGGTTCGTACGGCCAGAAGGGCGTCGTCACCGTGGGCATCGAGCAGGTGATCCAGCGCGAGAAGGTCGATAAGGTCTTCGCCATCGGTCCGGCCATCATGATGAAGTTCTGCTGTCTGCTGACGAAGAAATATGGCATCAGCACCGATGTGTCATTGAACACCATCATGGTTGACGGCACGGGCATGTGCGGTGCCTGCCGTATCACCGTCGGCGGCAAGACACGTTTCGTCTGCGTCGATGGCCCTGAGTTCGACGGCCACGAGGTCGATTTCGACGAGATGTTGTCGCGCATGACGGCGTTTAAGGAGGAAGAGATGGAGGCGATGGAGAAGCCCCTCTCTAACTCCCCCCGTGGGGGGGAGGACTCTTTGTCCTTGGGCAATCCTACTAATGTGAAATCAAGTGGCTATGAATCCCTCCCCCCCACGGGGGGAGATGGAGAGGGGCTTTTGACCGACCGCAACGCCCCGTGGCGCGAAGAACTGCGCAAGAGCATGAAGGCCAAGGAGCGCACGCAGATTCCACGCGTTGTGATGCCCGAGCTGGATCCCGTCTATCGTGCTACCACACGTACCGAGGAGGTCAACAAGGGTCTCACCAAGGAGCAGGCTCTCTTGGAAGCTAAGCGCTGCCTCGACTGCGCCAAGCCGACGTGTATGGAAGGCTGCCCCGTGAACATCCAGATTCCTTCGTTTATCAAGAATATCGAGCGCGGCAACTTCCTCGGCGCTGCCCAGGTGCTGAAGCAGACCTCTGCCCTACCCGCCGTCTGCGGCCGTGTTTGTCCGCAGGAGAAGCAATGCGAGAGCCGCTGCATCCACCTGAAGATGAACGAGCCCGCCGTGGCCATCGGCTACTTGGAGCGTTTCGCTGCCGACTATGAGCGCGAGAGCGGTAATATGTCCATTCCCGAATATGCCCCTGCCAACGGCAAGAAGATTGCCGTCGTAGGTTCCGGTCCTTCCGGTCTGAGCTTCGCCGGCGATATGGCCAAGTTCGGCTACGACGTCACCGTGTTCGAGGCACTCCACGAGATTGGCGGCGTGCTGAAATATGGTATTCCTGAGTTCCGTCTGCCCAACGCCATCGTGGACGTGGAGATTCAGAACCTGGAGAAGATGGGCGTGAAGTTCATCAAGGACTGCATCATCGGCAAGACCATCACCGTTGACGAGCTGAAGGAGCAGGGCTTCGCTGGCATCTTCGTAGGTTCCGGTGCCGGTCTGCCTAACTTCATGAACATCCCCGGCGAGAACCTCAAGGGCATCATGTCCAGCAACGAGTACCTCACGCGCGTGAACCTCATGGACGCTTCCAACCCCGAGACCGATACGCCCATCCATCGTGCCAAGCGAGTCATGGTGGTCGGCGGTGGCAACACGGCAATGGACTCCTGCCGCACGGCCAAACGTCTGGGTGCCGATCGCGTGTTCATCGCCTATCGTCGCAGCGAGGCCGAGATGCCCGCCCGTCTCGAAGAGGTGAAGCACGCCAAGGAGGAGGGTATTGAGTTCCTCACGTTGCACAACCCCATCGAATACCTCGCCGACGACAAGGGCAACGTCCGCGCCGTCGTACTCCAAAAGATGGAGCTGGGTGAACCCGATGCCAGTGGACGCCGTTCGCCGCAACCCATACCCGGCGCTACGGAAACCATTGAGATAGACCAGGCTATCGTAGCTGTCGGCGTTTCGCCCAACCCCATCGTTCCCACCAGCATCGAAGGTCTGGAACTCGGCCGCAAGAACACCATCGTGGTCAATGAAGGCATGCAGACCAACATCCCCACCATCTTTGCCGGCGGTGATATCGTGCGCGGTGGTGCTACCGTCATCCTGGCTATGGGCGACGGCCGTCAGGCTGCCCAGAGCATGCACGAGTACCTCAGCCGATAACCCCATTCATCGTAATGGCTGACTCCCTGGAACGACATATCATTCAGCGCATTCGGGTAGCTTCCAAGCGCTACGGTCTTATCGAGGACGGCGACCGTATTCTCGTTGGCCTTTCCGGCGGCAAGGACTCGCTATGTATGCTCGAGATGTTAGCCCGCCAATCCCGAATCCGCAAACCGTCGTTCTCCGTTGAAGCCATTCATGTGCGCATGAAAGGTGTCCAGTACGAAGCCGATTCTTCCTATCTGGACACCTTCTGTGCGCAGTGGGACGTGCCCCTTCACGTCTGCTCGACCGCCATCACTTCGTCGGACTCCACGTCCAAGCCGATGTGCTTCCTGTGTTCGTGGAACCGCCGGAAGCAGCTGTTCAACTACGCTCAGGACCACGGTTTCAACAAGATAGCTCTCGGTCACCATCAGGACGACCTCATCCACACGTCCCTGCTCAATCTCATCTTCGAAGGTCATTTCTCCACGATGCCCGCCAAACTGAGGATGAAGAAGATGCCGTTGACCATCATACGTCCGCTATGCATGATTGCAGAAACGAATATCAAGAGCTATGCCGAAAGCCGCGGCTACCTGCCCTTGCACAAGAAATGTCCCTACGAGACGGCGACACATCGCAACAAAGTCAAGGATTTATTCTCTGAAGCCCAGCAGCTGAACCCCGAGGCACGCTACTCCATCTGGCACGCCCTGGAAGCCGCAGGAAAACTCGTCGAATCATAACCAACAACTTGCCTAACAGATTATCATTATGAACTTCAGATCCATTTGTGCTATCACCCTCTTACTTGTGCCGGTCGTCTCACAAGCCCAGCGCCGGAAAACGCCCAAAGCACCTGCCGTGCCGCTGGTTGAACAGGTGACCAACGCTTTGTCGGCCTACGACTTCGAGCTGGCTGAGGATTTGCTGGATAAGGAAATCGCAGCCCTGAAGAAGAAGCGCAAGCCCACCGACCATCTCGACGCCCTCGTCCACAGCGCCCAGCAAGGACGCTCGAAGCTCCATGCCACCGAACGCATCATCGTCATCGACAGCCTCGTGTGCCGCAAGGAGGAGATGCTCAGGAACATACGCATCAGCCGAGAAAGCGGACGCATCGACACCTATGCCTCCACGTTCCACACGAACGGCGATGCTCAGGCCACCATCTACGAGAACGAGCTGGGCAACAAACGCTACGTCTCGCTGCCGTCGTCGCTGCGCCTCGCCGTTGCCGACAAGATCGGTCAGCAGTGGTCTGAGCCGGTGATGCTCAAGGGGTTGAACGACAACGACGAAGCGCAGAACTATCCCTTCCTGCTCTCCGACGGTCTGACGCTCTACTACGCAGCAACGGGTCCCGAGAGTATCGGCGGCTACGATATCTTCGTCAGCCGTGCCGACGGCGAGGACGGTTCGTTCCTCTCGCCCGAGAATGTCGGCTTCCCCTTCAACTCGCCTGCCAACGACTACCTGCTCGCCATCGATGAATTCAACCAGATCGGCTATTTCGTCAGCGACCGCTATCAGGACGAAGGACTCGTGTGCATATACATTTTTATACCCAACGAGACGCGCCAGGTCTATGGCGACGACGTGGACGACGAACAGCTGCGCTCCCTGGCTCGTCTCACATCGATTCGCGATACGTGGATCAACACGACCGACTACGCCGCGGGCATAGTTCCAGCCGTCGTCGCTGCTGCCCGGCAGCGTCTAGCCAGCCCTCAGCCCGCAACCCAGACTCCTCAGGCCAGCTTCCACTTCGTCATCGACAACCAGCGCACCTACACGGCCTTGGAGCAGTTCCAGTCGCCCGTTGCCCGCCAGAAGATGCAACAATGGATTGAGCTTACGAAGACGGAGCGCACTGATGCCATCATGCTGCAACGCCTCCGCGACAGCTATGCCGCCGATCCCGCACAGCGTCAGCAACTGACGCCCGCCATCCAGCGCATCGAAAAGACTTATTACCCCCTGCTCCGGCAGATAGAACAACTCGCCAAGGAGATCCGCAACGCCGAAATCCAAAAGCAACAATAAATCCCAGACAATGAAAGACTTACAGTCAACTCCCATACCCCGCGAGACCGTTGACGCGCTCATCGCACAACTCGGAATTCAAGATTTTGCCAAAGCCACGATCCGCGAAGTCAAACAAGTGGCAGCGATGGCCGAACAGGCCAGCGGCGTGGAGTTTATAAAAATGGAAATGGGCATCCCCGGACTGCCGGCCGCGGCCGTGGGCGTCAAGGCTCAGGTGCAGGCGCTCGAGGAGGGCATCGCACACAGCTACCCCGACATTCAGGGCTATCCCGAACTCAAACGCCAGGCCTCGCGCTTCGTCGAAGCCTTCATCGGTGTTGACGTCGCCGCCGAAGGCTGTGTGCCCGTTTGCGGCTCCATGCAGGGCACCTTCGCCTCGTTCCTCACCTGCTCGCAGGCCGACAAGACGAAGGACACCGTCCTGTTCATCGACCCGGGCTTCCCCGTCCAGAAGATGCAGCTTCAGGTCATGGGCGTCAAGTACGAGACGTTCGATGTCTATGACTACCGCGGTGACCGCCTCGGTGCCAAACTCGAGAGCTATCTCGCCAAAGGTAACATCTGCGCCATCGTCTATTCCAACCCCAACAACCCCGCTTGGATCTGCCTCACCGAGAGCGAATTGCAGACCATCGGCACCCTGGCTACGCAGTACGACTGCATCGTCATGGAGGACCTGGCTTACTTCGCCATGGACTTCCGCGAGGACCTGAGCGTACCGTTCCAGCCGCCCTACCAGCCCACCGTGGCGCGCTACACCGATAATTATATGCTGCTCATCAGCGGCTCCAAGGCCTTCTCCTATGCCGGCGAACGCATCGGCGTCGTATGCATCGGAAATAAACTGTTCCATCGCCACTTCGACGACCTGTCGGCCCGCTACGAGGGTCTGCCCTTCGGCCTCGTCTTCTCCACCCGCATGCTGTATGCCTTGAGCAGCGGAACGAGCCATTCCGCTCAGTATGCCATGGCCGCCATGCTACGGGCTGCCACCGACGGCGAATACCGTTTCCGCGATGAAGTGAAGGTTTATGGCGAGCGTGCTAAGAAGCTGAAAGAGATATTCTTGCGCCACGGCTTCCATATCGTTTACGACCGCGACCTCGACCGTCCCGTGGCCGACGGCTTCTACTTCACCATAGGCTATCGCGGCATGACGAGCGGTCAGCTGGCACGCGAGCTGATGTACTACGGCGTCTCGGCCATCTGCCTCATCACCACCGGTTCGCATCAGGAAGGCTTACGCGTGTGTACCTCTTTCATAGAAGATCATCAGTACGCCCAGCTCGACGAGCGCATGACCATTTTCGAGCACAATCATTCCAATTAACTTCAGTTATAAACACACAACAACACAACAACAATGAAACAACGCAACTACTTCGCAAAGGCATTGCTCGCTGTCGCATTGGCATTGTTCAGCAGCACTGCCGCCATGGGTCAAACCGACTCCACGGCAACCGCCAAACCGTCCCTCACGGACAAGTTGCCCGACTGGGCTAAGGAGCTCACCTCCCGCATCCAGCTCCACGGCTACGCCCAAGGCGGCTATGCTTATTCCCGCCAGGGAGGACAGAACCGCAACTCGTTTGAGATCAAGCGCGTTCTCTTCTGGGCCAATGCCCGCATCACCGACCGCTGGTCGTTCCTCTTCATGCACGACTTCTCGAGTGTCGTACAGGAATTCTACACAGACTATCGCCTGACGAAGAACAAGGCATTAACCGTTCGACTGGGTCAGTTCAAGAATGGTCTCTCACTCGAGAATCCCCTCTCCCCCACTGCCATGGAAGCCATCGACGTCTATTCCGAGGGCGTCACCTTCCTCACCGGTTGCGGCAGCGACCCCCTGATGGGCGTGCAGTACGGCCGTGACCTCGGACTCGCCCTCTTCGGCGAGACCAACGACGGACGTCTCCGCTACGAGCTGCAGCTCATGAACGGCCAGGGCATCAACCGCAAGGACCTCAACAACACCAAGGACGTCATCGGACGCATCGACTTCAGTCCACTGACAGGCCTGCGACTCGTCGCCACGGGACAGATTGGTCGCGGCCACGCCATTGCAGCGTCGCCCTACAACCCCACCATCGCCAACGGCCAGAACTACAAGCGCAACCGCTGGACCGTAGGTTTCGACTACAAGAGCAAGCCCGTGAAGCTTCACGGCGAATACCTCGAAGGCTACGACGGCGATGCCGTCAGCCGCGGCGCTTACATCACCGGCGCCGTACCCCTCGGCACGCCCAAGGTGGAGCTCGTGGGCAGCTACGACTTCTTCAACTTCAACACCGACCTCGGCCTCGACCAGCACAAAGCCATCCTCGGCTTCCAATACTGGTTCTACCAGAAGTGCCGCTTCCAACTGCAGTACGTCTTCAAGAGCGCCTACGTCGCCGGAGGTCAGTTCATCAAGGATAACAACCACGCCCTCATGTGCCAGATGCAGATAAGGTTCAATTAAAGACCCACCCCTCACCCTCCCTGTTAGGGAGGGAGTGGTTTCCTTTAAGAAGAGTATTTATCAATATTAAGTTTAATGTCCCCACTATGTTTATCAAAGTCCTCCTGACCATCATCTTCCTGGCCGTGATGGTAGGCGTGGGAGTCTATTCCCACAAGCAGGCCAGATCCGTCGATGGCTTCGTGCTCGGCGGTCGTGCCGTCGGACCGTGGTTGTCCGCCTTCGCCTTTGGCACCTCCTATTTCTCCGCCGTCGTCTTCGTGGGCTATGCCGGTCAGTTCGGCTGGAAGTACGGCCTGTCGTCCGCTTGGATCGGCATCGGCAACGCCGTCATCGGCTCCCTCCTGGCGTGGCTCATCCTCGGTCGTCGCACCAAGCTCATGACGCAGCACATCGAGAGCCGCACGATGCCCGATTTCTTCGGCACGCGCTACCAGAGCCAGAGCCTCCGCGTCGTCGCCTCTGTCATCGCCTTCGTATTCCTGATTCCCTACACCGCAGGCGTTTACAAAGGCATCTCCACGCTCTTCGAGATGGGCTTCGGCATTCCTTATGAATATTGCGTCATCGGCATGGCCGTCTTCACCGCCATCTATGTCATCTTCGGCGGCTATAAGGCCACGGCGATGAACGACTTCATCCAGGGCATCATCATGCTCTTCGGCATCGTCACCGTCATCGCTGCCGTGCTGGCTTCGCAGGGCGGTCTCTTCACCGCTGTGGACAAACTCGCCACCCTGCCCTCCGATGCCGACCCGTCGGTGAACGGCGGCTTTGCCTCGTGGTTCGGTCCCGATCCGTGGAACCTCCTCGGCGTTGTCGTGCTCACCTCCCTCGGCACCATGGGCCTGCCCCAGATGGTCGGTAAGTTCTACAGCATCACCGACGAGAGCGCCATCCGTCGCGGCACCATCATCTCCACCATCTTTGCCTTCATCGTAGCCGGCGGCTGCTACTTCCTCGGCGGTTTCGGACGCCTCTTCGGCACGCCTCCCACGCTGCCCAACGGCCGTTTGGACTTCGATGCCATCATCCCCTCCATGCTGGCTACGCTGCCCGACATCCTCATCGCGTTGGTGGTGCTGCTGGTGCTCTCCGCCTCCATGTCCACCCTCGCTTCGCTGGTGCTCACCTCGTCGTCTACGATGACACTCGACCTCATCTATCGCGACAAGAAAGCGCTGCCCGGAGAGGTGGAGGAAGGCAGCATCGACGACATCGTAGCCGAACGTGTCGAACGCCGCAAGGTCGTCGTCATGCGCGTGCTCATCGTCTTCTTCATCGTCATCTCGCTGCTCATCGCCCTGAACCCGCCCACCTTCATCGCTCAGCTCATGGGCATCTCGTGGGGCGCCCTGGCAGGTGCCTTCCTCGCACCCTTTATGCTCGGACTCTACTGGCGCGGCGTCACCCCCGCAGCCGTCTGGGCGTGCTTCATCTGGGGCGTAGGGCTCACCGTGGTCAACATGCTCTTAGGCAATCCCATCAACCCCATCAACTGCGGCGCCATCGCCATGGTCGGCGGCTTCCCCGTCGTCTGGCTCGTCAGCCTCTTCTCGAAGAAGCTCCCCACCGAACTCGTTGACCGCATGTTCGCCTGCTACAAGAAATAATCGGACAACACTAAAAGAAGCGGAGGCACAGCGTAATCATTTTCCCTGTGCCTCCGCTTTTTATGAAATCCACAACATATCTAAACTTTTTTCGCGATTTTTTATCAAATCGTGAACCAATATGAACAGAAAGCATTATCTTTGCAACGCAAAACGTATTATTTATTGATTTCTTAACATAAAACAGATACGATGAAGAAGATTCTATTGATGGCCGCAGCCGCCATGATGGCTGCCATGAGCGCTTATGCCCAACACGAAGAAGGCGACTACACCCTGCAGCCACGTGTCGGTGTCTCGCTGTCCGATTTGCGCGGATATCCCGAAGCCAACATGAAGGTGAACTTCACCTACGGCGTCGATGCCGACTATTTCGTCACCGACGACTTCTGCATCGGCGTGGGACTCCTCTTTACCGACCAAGGAGCCAAGTTCCACGATCCCACCGGCGACTACACCTTCGACATCTACTACGCCGCCATACCGCTCACCGCCAGCTACTACGTGCTGCCGGGACTGGCCGTGAGGACCGGCGTGCAGCCAGCCTGGAGGGCCAACACCAAGATCAAAGAACATGGCGAGACCATAGACTTCGACAGGGCACTCATGTTCCTCTTCAAGGACGATGACCTCAGGGTGAACCGCGTGGACATCGCCATCCCCATAGGCCTGTCCTACGAGTTCAAGGGCGTCACCCTCGACGCACGCTACAACTTCGGACTCGTCAAGGTGTTCCGCGGCAGCGACGAGAGCATCCACAACAACTCCTTCGTCGCCACACTCGGCTACAAATTCTAAGCCCCTCCTCCCACCACTCTTTCACTATTTCACTATTTCATTTTTCACTTTTCACTCTTTCACTTTTCACTCTTTTATTCTTCATTCGTCATTCATCCTCCATGGCCATCGTTAAAGTAGTCAAGGGCTTGAAGCCCAAATTCGGACGTCATTGTTATCTGGCCGACGGCGCCGTCATCATCGGCGAGGTCACCTTGGGCGACGACGTCACCATCTGGCCCTGCGCCGTCCTCCGCGGCGACGTCCATTACATCAAGATCGGCAACCGCTCCAACATACAGGACAACTCCTGCGTCCACACCCTCAACGGCACGGCACCCGTCAATATCGGCGAGGACGTCACCGTGGGACACAGCGTCACGCTCCACGGCTGCACCATCATGGACGGCGCCCTCATCGGCATGGGAGCCACCGTCCTCGACCACGCCGTCGTGGGGCGCGGAGCCATCGTAGCCGCCGGAGCCCTCGTGCTCTCCAACACACACATCCCCGACGGCGAGCTCTGGGGAGGCGTGCCCGCCAAGTTCATCAAACGCGTCGATCCCGAGCAGGCACAAGCCCTCAACAAAACCTTCGCAGCACACTACATCGAATACTCTGATTGGTATCGCGAAGCTGACCGCGATCCCGCCAACACACAGAATATCCTCAACGGCGAAGACTACGTCTGAGCCCACATGATTTAAATCGTCTTTTCGTAAAGCCCCACCGCATCTTCACGATGCAGCGGGGCTTAAATGCCTATAGGACTTTTCATTTACTCGCTCGGCTTGGCCGCTTGGCTTGGCCAAGAATTAACTGCTTTATAGAAATCAAGTATTCTGTCGTCCTTTTGTGTTTGCTTTTTCAGTTTTAAACATCGTTCTCAACATGGCAGTTCTTCCACATAGACCGTAGTCGTAGTCATATCTTGTTCTTATTTAAAGTTTTTTTATTCTAACTCCATCGGGTCATACTCGTGCGGCGAGGATTGCAGGTCTCCGATGGTGCCATCGGGGTTGAAATTGCGGATGCCGGCGGTCTTCCTGTAGTTGCGGTTGAAAGCTATTTGCAATCTCCATGTATGAATTCGGCTGGACTTCATAAACTCATCCTTCGGATACTGCCAGATGGGAAACTCGCCTTTCTCTATGGCTACCGCCTCGAAGACATATAGGTTATCTACGTCATAAATCTTCATGATAAGCCCCGGCAGTCCTCCGAACTTCCACGGGCCGCGACGGATGGGAATATCAGGCGCGAACCATGCTATGTAGTTGCGACCTCGCCAGTGGCAGGTAGCGCGTTGGCAACGATGACCGAGAATTATGCTGTCACCGCCTATCAGACTTAGTTTCCACTCCTGCCCATTCCATTTCTCTTCATATCGTTGCGGCCATTCCTGCCCCATCGGCATCATCGCCCACTCGTTGAGTGTGTCGCCGTGGATGAAGATGTTGGAGTACTGGTATTCGCTCCAGATGCCCGGCTTCTTGCCTCGCATCCACCAAGTGCCGTTAGGTACACCCTGAGCATG
>JAEEHP010000148.1 GCA_016280855.1 Bacteroidaceae bacterium | reverse complement strand
GAAATTGGAACCGCCGCCGAAGCAGGCAATCACCATGTCGGGGTACTCGCCGGCCATGGCCATCTGCTTCTCTGCTTCAAGGCCGATGACGCTTTGGTGAAGGGCTACGTGGTTCAGCACGGAGCCGAGGGTGTACTTGCAATTGGGCGTATTCATGGCAAGCTCGATAGCTTCGGAGATGGCTGTGCCAAGCGAACCTTGGTTCATCGGGTCGCGGGTGATGATGTCCTTTCCGGCACGGGTTGACATGGATGGCGAAGCCTCAACGGTAGCGCCGAAGGTCTGCATGATGCTGCGACGATAGGGCTTCTGGTTGTAGGAAATCTTAACCTGATAGACAGCGCATTCGATGCCGAACACTTTTGCGGCGTAAGAGAGGGCTGCACCCCATTGTCCAGCGCCCGTCTCAGTGGTGATGTTCGTCACTCCCTGCTTCTTGTTGTAATAAGCTTGCGGGAGTGCTGAGTTGAGTTTGTGGCTGCCCACAGGGCTTACGCTCTCGTTCTTGAAATAGATGTGAGCGGGTGTGCCGAGTGCCTCTTCGAGGCCGTAAGCACGGACAAGCGGTGTCGAACGGTAGTATTTGTACATCTCACGTACCTCGTCGGGGATGTCAATCCACGCGTCGGTTTGGTTCAGTTCCTGTCGTGCAAGCTCTTCAGCGAAGATCGGGAAGAGGTCTTCAGCCTTGAGGGGCTCTTTCGTTGCGGGGTTCAGTGGGGGCATGGGCTTGTTGACCATGTCGGCCTGGATGTTGTACCACTGTGTTGGAATCTCGCTCTCTGGCAAGATGAAACGCTTCTGTCTGTTCATGACGTTTAAGTTTTTGTGTTAGTGAATGGGGTTATTTAATCGTATTCATTATTTAAAGGAAAGAGGCCTATCGCAAGAACGACAGGCCTCTTTGTGTATTTTTGCTTCTTTTAGGTGTACACGGCTATCTTCTCACGATTATTGGAATCTTGAGCGCTGCCACCACCAAAAATTAGCTGTAAGAATCATGTGTAGTTTCTTGTTTAAGTTTGAAATCGGCAGCAAAGGTAAGCGTTTCCTTTCAAACCGCCAAATATTTCGGCATATTTTTTATGTTTTTGTAGAAAAATGCTGCTTATATATAAAATAAGGTGTATCTTTGCACCAGAATTCATGAACAACGGACAAGAAATGAAAAAGATTATGTTTTGTGTTGCAGCGTGCACGATGATGCTTGCCTGCAAGAACTCACCCAGCACGAAGGTGCTCGACGGTGAAGGTATGGAACGTGACACAACGGTTTTGGCCAATGACTCGTTGGAGAATGCTAAACCCGTCGCGCTTGAAGAAGGCGAGGCGACGAACGAGGAGGAAGGGCTCAAGCCTTACGAATTTGATATCATTGATATTGATGAAATGCCCGAAACAGCGGAGCGCAAGGATGCTTACTTCCAATGGGCAGTGTATGTCAACGTTGAGAGCAAACCAACCGAGGATGAGCCTGTTGGTACATACACCGTTTTTCTTGCCGATGAACGTTCTGGCACTGCAGCGCGTATTCTGAGAACCAATCCCACGGCTCAGGCCCCTTGGGACGAGATGGGCAACAGCGCCATACCGGTGCCTATTCATCTCGTGGCGACCGCCGAGAAGGCATGGCTCGCTCCTGGCGACATCACCAAGATTATTGTTGAAGGATGTCCAGATGGACGCAATGTATGGACGTACATCATCGATTGCAACACGAACACAGCCAAGATGTTCCCAACAACGGAGGGTGTAGTGGATCTCGATTGGGAACATCGCAGAATCACCCTTGCCACTTATGGCTACTTTGAAGGTGGCGGGCGCTACTCGCAGAAGAAAGCCTTCAACAACGATGGCATATTCTTGCGTAATGTTGGCAAGCCGAATGCCGAATAAAAGCTAAAAGGATAGCTGACTAGCCTGCTTGACGAGATGGAGGCGATGGGTGATGCCTGAGGGTAGCTCGTCGTCGTAATGCGACACGATGATGAGTGTCACATCGGGGTTGCTCGTGTATTCCTCTATAATATGGGTGGCACGTAGCCGGTTGTCGTCGTCAAGCCCATGAAATGGTTCGTCGAGGATGAGCAGGTCCGGTGATTTCACGAAAGCACGGGCCAGGAGGCACATTCGCTGTTCGCCACTCGACAATTGAAGGTAGGGGCGGTCGGCGAATGCGGCGATGCCAAAGCGGTTCATCCATTCCAGGCAAGTCTTACGTTCTTCTGGTCGAGGACGGACATAAAGTCCTACGCTGTCGTGGAGGCCGCTGGCGACAATGTCTATGGCAGGAAGATCCTTGCAATAAGCACGATGCATCTCGGGACTCACATAGCCGATATGTTTTTTTATGTCCCAGATGCTTTCGCCTGTGCCACGGCGTCGTCCGAACAGCTCAATATCGCAGGCATAGGCTTGGGGATTATCGGCACAAACCAGACTCAGGAGCGTTGATTTGCCGGAACCGTTGTCACCCGACAACGCCCAATGCTCCCCGCAGTGCACGGTCCAGTTGAGATCGTTGAGGATGATGTGCTCGCCGTAGCGTATCGTGACGTGATTGAAACGAAGGACGGGGAAGGGGCTGCTTGCCTTTGGGGATGGGGTATTGTTGCAAGTATAAGGTTGGGCATCCATCCCGGTAGGTGTGGGGTAGGGAGTAGGCGCTTCAATCTTAATGATACGATTCACGAAATCCGGAATGTCTTTCTCCCGGCTGACGACAAGGATGACCTGCAGATGCTCTGTCTGGATGAGCTCGGCAAGGGTGTCGCGAAGTGTCTGACGGGCTGTCGCGTCAAGACCGATAAAGGGATTGTCGAGAATCAGCAGCCGTGGATGTTGGGCAATGGCTTTCTGCAGTTGATAGCGACGCAGCTCACCCGAGGAGAGGCTGATGATGGGACGTCCGTCCACCATCGGCACGTCGTCATTAATGTCGTGCTGGTTCCAACGCTGTTGCAGGTAGTACGAAGCGTCGCTGTCGCCATAGCTGTCGCGGAACGTCATCACTTTGATGTTCTCGCTGACGAGGCGGTGGGGTGAGCCGGCAAAATGATAGCGTACTTCATTGCCGTTGAGCAAGGGCCAACGCCCCGTGAGGATCTCTACTAAGCGTGTCTTGCCGGCACCGTTGGGACCGATGATAGCCACCTGTTCACCCTCGAAGATGTCGAGCGTAACAGGCTCTGGCATCCGATGATCCGGATGACGGGGGACGCCGTTCTCAATATGAATGACAGGCTCACATCCCATGTATCTTATCTTTGTTTTTGTTCACGAACTCTTTCCACGATTTAGCGCCTCCTGTAGTCGTAGGCCGCGAGCTCTCGATGAAATGGCAGTAGGCTGCAGCGAGGCCGTCGGTGGCGTCGAGCCACGGCAGCATGGCATCCTCGGGAATCTTCATCATCTGCTTGAGCATATAGGCCACCTGCTCCTTCGATGCCGAGCCGTTGCCCGTGATGGCCATCTTGATTTGCATCGGTGCATATTCGTGGATCGGCACTTGGCGATGTATGGCAGCAGCCATTGCTACGCCCTGTGCACGCCCCAGTTTGAGCATCGACTGCACGTTCTTGCCAAAAAAGGGCGCTTCGATGGCCATTTCGTCAGGCAGGTAGCCTTCGATGATATCTGTGATGCGCTCGAAGATACGACCCAGCTTGAGGTAATGGTCTGCGTATTTGCGGAGGTCAATGACCCCCATCGTCACCATTTCAGCCTTGCGGCCGCACGCTTTGATGATGCCATAGCCCATGATGGTTGTGCCGGGGTCTATGCCCAAAATAATTCGCTCACCTTTCGTATTCATGGCGCAAAATTAGACAAATATCTGCAGAATATTGTCGTTTTCACGTATTTTTTCACTTTCTATAGCTGTTGTTTCAGGAAAAAGGACTAAATTTGCCCGCTGAAAGCGTCTATTGCTT
>JAEEHP010000147.1 GCA_016280855.1 Bacteroidaceae bacterium | reverse complement strand
CTCTGCTATTCGTTAGCATATTTTTCGTATTTTTGCACCTATGAAGATATTTACAGGTGCCCAGATACACGAACTGGACAAATATACCATAGAACATGAACCCATTAAGTCTATCGACTTGATGGAGCGTGCTGCCAAAGCACTGACACAAGCTATTACCGACGTCTGGAGCACCCAGACGCCCATTGTCGTATTTGCCGGTTTTGGGAACAATGGCGGCGACGCATTAGCAGTAGCCAGGATGTTGCTCGACAGGGGCTACGACGTGAAAGCTTACCTCTTCAACATCTCGGGCCACCTCTCCGAGGACTGCGCCACCAACAAGAAACGGCTGGAGGAGAAATACGCCAAGACGTTCATCGAGGTGACTCAGGAATTCGAGCCCCCGCAGCTGGATGCCGAGAAGCTGGTCGTCGATGGTCTCTTCGGCTCAGGACTGAGCAGACCATTGGCAGGCGGTTTTGCCTCATTGGTCAAATATATCAATGCCTCCCAGGCGAAAGTCGTCAGCATCGACGTGCCGTCGGGCCTCATGACGGAGGACAATTCCGCTAACGTGCGGGCAAACATCATCCGCGCCGACCTGACACTGACACTCCAGCAGCTGAAGCTGTCCTTCCTGTTCCCAGAGAATCAGATCTATATCGGACAGGTGAAGATACTCGACATCCGCTTGAGTCAGGAAGGCATCGACAAGATACAAGCCGACTACACCCTCCTCAGTGAAAACGATATCCGTCCGAGAGTGCTCCCGCGCGATCCGTTTGCCCACAAGGGCAAGATGGGCAATGCCCTCATCATCGCAGGAAGCTACGGCATGGGCGGCGCCTCTGTACTGGCCACCAAAGCCTGTCTGAGATCGGGAGCCGGCAAAGTGACGGCCCACACACCGCGATGCAACTACCTCACGCTGCAGATCAGCGTGCCAGAAGCCGTCATCCAATTCGACCGTGAGGAGACCACGTTCTCTGAAGCCGTAGATACCGAGGACTTCAATGCCTTAGGCATCGGCCCAGGACTCGGAACGAGCGAGCAGACGGCCATCGCCATCATCTCACAACTGCGACGCACCCAATGTCCGATGGTTGTCGATGCCGATGCCATCAACGTGCTTTCCAGTCATCGCGCTTGGCTCCAGCAGTTGCCTAAGGACATCATCCTCACCCCCCACCCCAAGGAGTTTGACAGACTGGAGGGACATTCCACCGACAGCTACGAACGACTGAGGAAGGCGCGCGACCTGGCCATGCGGCTGCAGGGCTATGTCGTCCTGAAAGGTCACCACACCTCCATTTGCCTGCCAAACGGCCACGTGATCCTCAACACCACGGGCAATGCAGGCATGGCCACAGCAGGCAGCGGCGACGTGCTGACGGGTATCATCACAGGCTTGTTGGCTCGCGGCTATAAACAGGAGGACGCCTGCGTAGTAGGTATGTACCTGCACGGACTGGCTGGCGACATCGCCACCCGCGAACTCGGTCAGGAGAGTGTCATCGCCAGCGACCTCATCCAGTATCTGCCACAGGCATTCAAACGAATCAACGAATAGAAATGATGAAAATAGATTTAACGAACGTCTCAAGGCATGCAAAAGCCTTGGCCCTCTTCCTTTTCGCCCCCCTCATGTCTCAGGCCCAGACCGCCAGTTCCTTCTATCAGCCTGGCGTCACCACCGAAGGGGCCGTGTATTTCCTGCCCAAGACTGCCGTCAGAGTGACCATACAGGTGGAGAAGACCACCTACACGCCTGGCGACTTCTGTAAATATGCAGAGCGATATCTGCGCGTCAAGGGCGTCTCCCCCACTCCGTCAGTCAGTTACCGCATCACGACGATCCGTCAGGAGGCTGTGGCTGTGGCCGACACCTCCAAGCGCTACGCCGTCGAGTTCAATGCGAAGACTTCTGCCAGCAATGTCAATCTCTCCAGCGACGGCATCCTTCTCTCCATCAACACAGATCCAGTGAGACGACCCGGCGCCAAGCCCTTCACGCCTGCGCCACGCCCTGCCGCCGTCAATCCCCGCCAGTATATGAGTGAGGATATCCTGGCTGCTGGCAGCACGGCAAAGATGGCCGAGCTCACCGCACAGGACATCTACGAGATCCGTGAGAGCCGCAACCTACTGGTACGCGGACAGGCCGACAACATGCCGAAGGACGGTGAACAGCTGCGACTGATGCTCAGCCAACTCGACCTGCAAGACCGCTCGATGACGAGCCTCTTCACAGGCATTACCACCAAAGACACCGCCGAACACACGCTGACCGTCCTACCCGACAGAGAGGTCAACCGTGAGTTGCTCTTCCGTTTCTCCTCGAAATTAGGCATCGTTGACGACGACGACCTTTCGGGCGTACCTTATTATATAAGTATAGAGAACCTGAAGACTGTGCCAGAGGCCGAGCCGACAGACCCGAAAAAGAAGCTGAAACAAGTGCCAGGCATCTATGTCAACGTACCAGGAAAGATGCGGTCCCGCGTGAGCAACGCTTCAGAGACGCTCATCTCCTCCGAGTTTGCCGCAGGCCAGTTCGGCAATGTGGAACTCTTGAGCGGTGCCCTCTTCAACAAGCGCTACACCACCCACCTCTGGCTCGACCCCCTCTCTGGCGCCATTGAGAAGCTCGATGCCGAGCAGCCGAAATAACAGCGATTACCAGATCTCAATGCGGTCCTTGGGATCGAGATACATCTGGCCGCTCTTGAAGCAATAATCAAAGCGTTCTGGAAATCAAACTCCAGAACGCTTTTCTTGTCACCAGTCTGCGAGCTGCTGCCCTGATCGTCGGTGCCTAGAGCGCTGGCGGGATAAAAAGAAGAGAGGATGAGTCGAAATGGACACATCCTCTCTTTGTGTATTTATCGGATTTAAGCTTATCCGAGCTTGTTGTCAGAACCGAGCACATCGACAATCTTGTGGATGTACATCTTCTTCATGTTCTCACGAGCGG
>JAEEHP010000146.1 GCA_016280855.1 Bacteroidaceae bacterium | reverse complement strand
GGCCTGCCCGAAGAGGCGTACCTCAAGCACGTGACGGCCAAGGAGCCCGAAAGCCTGTTGAAGATAGAGTTCAACAAAGGCGAGATCGTGGCTGTCAATGGCGAGAAGTTCGATGATCACATTAAGGCCATCCAGAAGATTGAAGAGATCGGTGCCAGCTATGCCATAGGCCGCGACGCCAACGTGGGCGACACCATCATCGGCATCAAGGGCCGCGTAGGTTTCGAGGCCGCAGCGCCTAAGCTCATCATCGAAGCCCACCGCCTGCTGGAGAAATCAACCCTGTCGAAGTGGCAGCAATACTGGAAGGACCAGGTCGCCAACTGGTACGGCATGTTCCTCCACGAGAGCCAGTACCTGGAGCCTGTGATGCCCGACATCGAGGCCTTCCTCACCTCGTCGCAGCGCAACGTCACCGGCACCGCCATCCTGAAGCTGCGTCCCTACGGCTTCGAGACCGTCGGCGTAGATTCCGAGAACGACCTCACCAAGAGCAAGCTCGGCGAGTACGGCGAGACGCAGACGGGCTGGACGGCCGACGAGGCTAAAGGCTTCATCAAGGTGCTCTCGACACCGCTGCGCGTATATTACGGAATACATAAGGACGAGAAAAGATAATCATGGAGAAGAGACTGACTCGCTCAAGGAGCAACAAATGGATTGCAGGCATCTGCGGAGGCATCGCCGACTACTTCGGGTGGAATGCCGAGATGCTGCGCCTCGTGTGGGTGGTGCTCACCGTAGGAACAGCTTTCTGCGGTGGAATCGTGTATTTAGTGCTATGGCTGATCATGCCACAAGAGTAAGTTTATGATAAGAGTAGGTATCATAGGTGGCGCAGGCTACACGGCGGGCGAGCTCATCCGTCTGCTGCTGCACCACCCCGACGCAGAGATTGCCTTCGTCCACAGCACGAGCAACGCCAAGAACCTGCTGACCGACGTCCACGAAGGTCTTCTGGGCGAGACGAACATGAAGTTCACCTCGCGCCTGGCGCTGAAGAGCATCGACGTGCTGTTCCTATGCATGGGCCACGGCAAGAGCGCTGAGTTCCTGGCCGAACATCCCGTGCCGCAGAACGTACGCATCATCGATCTGGCACAGGACTACAGGCTTTCATCCCCCGACCACGATTTCATCTACGGTCTGCCCGAATTGAACCGCGAGGAGATCCGCCAGGCTCGCCACGTTGCCAACCCTGGCTGCTTCGCCACAGCCATACAGCTGGGTTTGCTGCCCTTAGCGGCCAACTGGCTGCTGCACAACGACATCGCCGTCAATGCCATCACGGGTTCAACGGGTGCCGGCGTTAAACCCGGCGCCACGACCCATTTCTCGTGGCGCATGGGCAACATGAGTATCTACAAGCCCTTCCGCCACCAGCACGTGCCTGAGATACGTCAGTCGCTGGCTCAGCTGCAGCCCGGCTTCGATGCCGCCGTGGATTTCATCCCCTACCGTGGCGACTTTGCCCGCGGCATCTTCTGCACCGAAGTCGTTCGCTTAGACTCGGACCTCAACGGCGACGACATTGTGAAGATGTACCGCCAGTTCTACGACTCAGCAGCCTTCACCCATTACGTGAATCGCGACATCGATCTCAAGCAAGTTGTCAATACCAACAAGGCGCTCGTCCATGTTGAGAAGTTCGACGACAAACTGCTCATCACCTCCGTCATCGACAACCTCCTCAAAGGTGCCAGCGGTCAGGCCCTGCAGAACATGAACCTCATGTTCGGTCTCAACGAACATGCCGGCCTCGACCTTAAGCCCAGCGCCTTTTAACGCGACGAACCATTCGAGGCCATCGCCTCGGAGAAACCTCAAACTTCTCGATGATACCACAGATTTCTCGATGAAACCGCCAAAAATCATCTAACAACATGACACTCTTCGACGTTTATCCCCTCTTCCCCATCAACATCGTGCGCGGCCAAGGCTGCCGCGTGTGGGACGAAAACGGTACGCAATATCTCGACCTCTACGGCGGCCATGCCGTCATCAGCGTCGGCCACGCCCATCCTCACTACGTGGAGGCCGTGAGCCGTCAGGTCAGTCAGCTGGGATTCTACAGCAACTCCGTCGTCAACAAGCTTCAGCAGCAACTGGCCGAGCGCTTAGGCAAGGCCTGCGGCTACGAGGACTACCGCCTGTTCCTCATCAACAGCGGTGCCGAAGCCAACGAGAACGCGCTGAAGCTGGCCTCGTTCCATACGGGCCGCACCCGTGTGCTGTCGGCACAGAAGGCTTTCCACGGTCGCACCTCGTTGGCCGTGGAGGTGACCAACAACCCTAAGATCATCGCGCCCATCAACGCCAACGGACACACCACTTTCCTGCCCCTCAACGATTTAGAGGCTTGGAAGGCGGAGCTCGCCAAGGACGATGTGGCAGCGTGCATCATCGAGTGCATACAGGGCGTCGGCGGCATCCAACTGGCCACGGCCGAATTCATGCAGGGCCTGCGTGCTGCCTGCGACGAGGCGGGCACTGTGCTCATCTGCGACGAGATCCAATGCGGCTACGGCCGTTCGGGTAAATTCTTCGCCCATCAGTGGTTAGACGTGAAGCCCGACATCATCACCGTGGCCAAGGGCATCGCCAACGGTTTCCCCATGGGTGCCGTGCTCATCGCGCCGCAGTTCGAGGCAGTCTATGGGCAGCTCGGCACCACCTTCGGCGGCAACCACCTGGCCTGCGCCGCAGCGTTGGCCGTGCTCGACATCATCGAGGGTGAGGGTCTCGTCGAGAACGCCCGCCTCGTTGGCGACCACCTGCTGTCCTCCCTCCGTTCAGTGTGTTGCGGTTCGTCCGCTACAGCTGTAGCATGCAGCGCTGACAACCAGCCCTGGATCACCGACCTCCGCGGTCGCGGCCTGATGATCGGCATCGAGCTCAACGTCCCCTACAAGGAAATACGCCAGCGGCTGCTCTTCGACGAGCACGTGTTCACCGGCTGTGCCGGCACCAATGTCCTGCGCCTGTTGCCTCCGCTCTGCCTGAGCATGGCAGAATCCGACGAATTCATCGAGAAATTCACCAAAACCATCCTATCACCTCTATAATATCTATAGCATCTATCTATCATAGCTATAGCATCTATCGTATCTATAAAATCTATAATCACTATAAGCATCATGGACGAACAACTCAAACAAATCGGCGAGCGTCTGCGCGGCTTGCGCGACGTACTTGACATCGAGCCTCAGGAAGTGGCTGACCTCTGCGGCATCACGCTCGAGCACTACCTCCAGATGGAATCGGGCGAGGGCGAGCTTTCCGTGGCCAACCTGCAGAAGATCGCCAAGGAATATGGCGTCGAGCTCAACGTGCTGCTCTTCGGCGAAGAACCGCACATGAGCACCTACTTCCTTACCCGCAAGGGCCAGGGCCTAAGCGTAGAGCGTCGCAAGGCCTACCACTACGAGAGCCTTGCCAGCGGCTTCCGCGGCCGCAAGGCCGATCCGTTCATCGTCACCGTGGAGCCTAAGCCCGAGGACACGCCGCGCGAGAGCAATTCGCACCCGGGACAGGAGTTCAATATGGTTCTCGAGGGAACGTTGGAGCTGACCATCGGATCGAAGACGCTGGTGCTCGAAGAGGGCGATAGCATCTATTTCGATGCCACTCAGCCCCACGGAATGCGCGCCTTGAACGGGCAAAATGTCAAATTCTTCGCCGTTATCTTCTGACACAAACACTAATTATGGTAGAACGTTTTTTAAAACAAACCTCATTCACGTCCTATGAGGACTACAACGAGCATCTGGAATTTATCATTCCCGAGCACTTCAACTTCGCCTACGACGTCATGGACGCCTGGGCCGAGGAAGCGCCGGATAAGCTGGCACTCCTATGGACCAACGACGAGGGCGTGGAACACCGTGCCACCTTCGGCCAGCTGAAAGCCGAGAGCGACCAGGCAGCTGCCTACCTGCAGCGTTTAGGCATCGGCAAGGGCGACCCCGTCATGCTTATCCTCAAGCGCCGCTACGAATGGTGGATCGCCATGCTGGCCCTGCATAAGCTGGCAGCTGTGGTCATCCCCGCTACACACATGCTCACCAAACACGACATCGTCTATCGCAACACACGTGCAAGCGTCAAAGCCATCATCTGCGTCGATGACCCCTATGTCATCGGACAGATCAACGAGTCGCTCCCTGAAAGCCCGACACTCGAAACCGTCGTCGTCGTAGGCCAGCATCAAGTGCCCAGCGGTTCGTTCGCCGGCAACCTCCATTTCTGGCACGACGAAATCGCCTCAGCGCCTGCTTTCGTCCGTCCTGCCGTGAAGAATGAGAACTCCGACACGATGATCATGTACTTCACCTCGGGCACGAGCGGCGAGCCGAAGATGGTGGCTCACGACTTCCTCTACGCCATGGGTCACTTGACCACAGGCGTGTTCTGGCACAACCTCGCCGAGGACTCCGTTCACCTGACCGTAGCCGACACGGGCTGGGGCAAGGCCGTCTGGGGTAAGTTCTACGGGCAGTGGTTCGCCGGAGCCACGGTGTTCGTCTTCGACCACGAGAAATTCGATGCCGACAGTCTGCTGCGTCAGATGGAGAAGTACCATGTGACCTCGTTCTGCGCACCGCCCACCATCTATCGTTTCATGATACGCGAGGACCTCTCGCGCTACGACCTCTCCGCCCTGCGCTACTGCTGCACGGCGGGCGAAGCCTTGAACCCTGCCGTCTATGAGAAGTTCTTGGAGAAAACGGGCATCCGCATGATGGAAGGTTTCGGCCAGACCGAAACCACCATGACCCTCGGCACGATGCCTTGGATGGAGCCTAAGCCCGGCTCGATGGGTAAACCCAACGGGCAGTACCAGGTAGAGCTGCTGCGCGCCGACGGTACGCCTTGCGAGGATGGTGAGAAGGGCGAGATAGCCATCAAGGCACCCATGCCCGACCCATCGCTACCATGTCCTCCCAAGGGCACGAAGGGCGGATTGCCCCTCGGCCTCTTCAAGGAGTACTACCGCGACCCGGAGCTGACGCGCCAGGCCTGGCACGACGGCTACTACTTCACCGGCGATATGGCATGGCGCGACGAGGACGGCTACTACTGGTTTGAAGGACGCATCGACGATGTCATCAAGTCCAGCGGCTACCGCATCGGCCCCTTCGAGGTGGAAAGTGCGCTGATGACGCATCCCGCCGTCGTCGAATGTGCCATCACGGGCGTGCCCGATGACATCCGAGGCATGGTCGTCAAAGCCACCGTCGTGCTCGGCAAGGAGTGGAAGGACAAGGCTGGCGATGCGCTCATCAAGGAGCTGCAGCAGCACGTCAAGCGTGTCACCGCCCCCTACAAATACCCCCGCATCATCGAGTTCGTCGATGAATTGCCCAAAACCATTAGCGGTAAGATCCGCAGAGTAGAGATTCGCAATAAAGATAATAAGAAATGAAATTTGCCATCATCGGAGCCGGAAATATCGGCAGTGCTTTGGCTTTCGGCCTCGCACAAAGCAAGTTAGTCCGCACAGAGGACATCTGCATCAGTAACACCCATCCCGAGAAGTTGGAACGCATTAAGGCGTTCGACCCCGCCATCCGTACCACCACCGACAACCGCGAGTGCATCGAAGGAGCCGACGTCGTGGTGCTGGCCATGAAACCTTGGAAGCTGAAAGAAGCTGCCGAGCAGCTGAAGCCGTGGCTCAACTACGACCGTCAGATCGTGGCATCCATGGTCGGCGGCGTAGGGCTCAATGATTTGAAGGAAATATTCAAGCGTGAAGAACGGACGACCCTAAACCCCTCCCAGCATGGCCATCGCCCCTTCCCTGCCCTCTACTACCTCATTCCCAACACCGCCATCGCTGCCCGCCAGAGCATGACCTTCCTCAGCTCGGACGGTGCCACGAAGGAGCAGGACGAAGCACTGCTGGCCGTGTTCAAGGACCTTGGCGATGCGATGCTGGTTGAGGAACGCCTGATGAATGCCGGTCTTGTGCTGGCTTCCTGCGGCATTGCCTATGCCCTCCGCTACATTCGAGCAAACACCCAAGGTGGTGTGCTCCTTGGCTTCACACCTGCTGATGCACAACGCATCGTGGCACAGACGATGAAGGGAGCCGCCAGCCTCTTGAGTACTGACCACTCTCACCCGGAAGCTGAAATCGACAAGGTCACCACGCCTGCCGGTCTCACCATTCGCGGTCTGAATGCAATGGAGCGCAACGGCTTCACCACGAGTATCATCGAAGGCCTTATGGCTTCCATTCCTCAAAAATGAGAATCGTCATCAAAATCGGTTCCAACGTCCTTACTCGTCCCGACGGCAAGCTCGACGTGACACGAATGTCAGCCCTCGTGGACCAGGTTGCCTGGCTGCGGCAGCAAGGTTATGAGGTCATCCTCGTATCTTCGGGTGCCGTAGCTTGTGGACGCCGTGAGCTTAAGGTGGATCACGAGTTAGACTCCGTAGAGCAACGACAACTGTTCTCGGCCCTCGGTCAGGTGAAACTCATCGGGCTCTACTACGACCTCTTCCGCGAGTTCCACATCCATGTGGGACAAGTGCTGACGATGAAGGAGAACTTCGAACCGGGCGAGCAGTTCGACAACCAACGTGCCTGCATGAGCGTGATGCTGAAGAATGGTGTGCTGCCGATTGTCAACGAGAACGACACGGTCTGCGTAACGGAGCTGATGTTCACCGACAACGATGAGCTCAGCGGCCTCATCGCTCAGATGATGCAAGCCGATACGCTCATCCTCCTGTCCAATATTGACGGCATATATACCGGTCATCCCGACGACCCGCAGTCGCAGCTCATAAGAACCGTGGCTCCTGGCACCGATCTCTCTCAATATATCCGCACGGAGAAGAGCGCCTTCGGACGCGGTGGCATGCATTCTAAATACACCACCGCCAGCAAGGTGCAGGCTGTCGGCATCCGCGTCATCATCGCCAACGGCGAGCGCGAGAACATCCTCATCGACCTCATGCAGCATCCTGAAAAGGTTCCTTTCACTAATTTCCAGCCGCAATGAACAACGTCTTCAATGCCGTACGCGTAGCCAGCCGCAAACTGGCTTGCTGCTCACCCGACGAACTCAATGCCGTACTGCTCGACTTGGCCGACGCGACCGAAAGCCATACGGCGGAGCTCCTGGCTGCTAATGCCCAGGACTTATCGCGCATGGAACCTTCCGACCCTCGCTACGACCGTCTGCAACTGACCGAATCACGTCTGCGGGACATCGCTGCCGACCTGCGCAAGGTTGCCGCTTTGCCTTCGCCCTTGGGCCGTGTATTGAAGCACAGCGTGCTGCCCAACGGTCTCGAACTCACCCGCATAAGCGTTCCCTTTGGGGTCATAGGCATTATCTTCGAAGCTCGTCCCAACGTGTGCTTCGACTGCTTCGCTTTGTGTCTGAAAGCCGGCAGCGCCTGCATTCTCAAAGGCGGCAGCGATGCCAAGGACAGTTGTACGGCCATCGTCGCCCTTATCCACGAAGTGTTGAAGCGTCATGGCTTGGCCGCTGAGGCTGCTCTGCTGCTCACCAGTCACGAGGACACCGACCGTCTGCTCACGGCTCACGGTCTGGTGGATCTTATCATTCCGCGCGGCAGCAGCCGTCTGATTGACTATGTCCGCGAGAATGCCCGAGTGCCAGTCATCGAGACGGGTGCCGGCGTCGTGCATTGCTACATCGACCGTGCTGCCGACCTGGCGAAGGCCATCCCCATCGTCGTGAACGCCAAGACGCGCCGCGTCAGCGTCTGCAATGCGCTCGACTGCCTCATCATTCATCGCGACCGCCTCAACGATCTGCCTGCCCTCTGCCAACCCTTGTTTGATAAAAACGTTTTCATAGAGGCAGACAAAGAAGCCTACTCAACGCTTCAAGCAATTGCTCCCTCCCTAACAGGAAGGGCGGGGGGAGAGTCTTTCGGCACCGAGTTCCTCTCGCTTCGAATGGCCGTGAAGGTCGTTGACAGCATAGATGAAGCCCTTGATCACATTGCCCGCTACGGCTCAGGCCATAGCGAGAGCATCGTGACCGAGGATCCTGAGGCCGCACGCCGCTTCCTGGCTGAAGTCGATGCCGCCTGTGTCTATCACAATGCCCCCACCAGCTTCACCGACGGCGGGCAGTTCGGATTGGGCGCAGAGATCGGCATCTCGACCCAGAAGCTACACGCCCGCGGTCCCATGGCGCTCGAAGAGATCACGACGTATAAGTGGTTGATTAAGGGGGAGGGAAAAACGCGACCGTAAGGGAGACCCACCCCTCACCCTCCCCGTGAGGGAGGGAGTGGTTACCTTCAAGAATAGATATCATTACAAACCTATAAATTATGAATATCTTCCAACACGTAACAGACATCGGCGACCTGCGCACCGCTCTCGCCGAAGCACAAGAAGTGAAGCGCGACCGCTACCAGTGGCAGCACCTTGGCAAGAACAAAACAGCGCTGCTCATCTTCTTTAATAACTCCCTCCGCACACGCCTCTCGACGCAGAAGGCTGCGATGAACCTCGGCATGAACGTCATCGTGCTCGACGTGAACCAGGGTGCCTGGAAGCTGGAGACGGAGCGTGGCGTCATCATGGACGGCGACAAGAGCGAACACCTGCTGGAAGCCATCCCCGTGATGGCATCGTACTGCGACATCATCGGCGTGCGCAGCTTCGCCCGCTTCGAGAGCCGCGAGGACGACTACGAGGAGAAGATCCTGAACCAGTTCATCCGCTACTCTGGCCGTCCTGTCTTCTTCATGGAGAGTGCCACTGTGCATCCGCTGCAAGCATTTGCAGACCTCATCACCATCAAAGAACAGACCCCTAGGGATCTGCTTAAGGTTGTCATGACTTGGGCTCCTCACCCTCGCGCTCTACCGCAGGCGGTCCCCAACTCTTTTGCCGAATGGATGCTGGCCGC
>JAEEHP010000145.1 GCA_016280855.1 Bacteroidaceae bacterium | reverse complement strand
CTCTGCTATTCGTTAGCATATTTTTCGTATTTTTGCACCTATGAAGATATTTACAGGTGCCCAGATACACGAACTGGACAAATATACCATAGAACATGAACCCATTAAGTCTATCGACTTGATGGAGCGTGCTGCCAAAGCGCTGACACAAGCAATTACCGACGTCTGGAGCTCACAGACGCCCATTGTCGTATTCGCCGGTTTTGGAAACAATGGCGGCGACGCATTAGCAGTAGCCAGGATGTTACTCGACAGAGGCTACGACGTGAAGGCTTACCTCTTCAACATCTCGGGCCACCTCTCCGAGGACTGCGCCACCAACAAGAAACGGCTGGAGGAGAAATACGCCAAGGCATTCATCGAGGTGACTCAGGAATTCGAGCCCCCGCAGCTAGATGCCGAGAAGCTGGTCGTCGATGGTCTCTTCGGCTCAGGACTGAGCAGACCGTTGGCAGGCGGTTTTGCCTCACTGGTCAAATATATCAACGCCTCGCATGCGAAAGTCGTCAGCATCGACGTGCCGTCGTGCCTCATGACAGAGGACAATTCCGCTAACGTGCGGGCAAACATCATCCGCGCCGACCTGACGCTGACACTCCAGCAACTGAAGTTGTCCTTCCTGTTCCCAGAGAATCAGATCTATATCGGACAGGTGAAGATACTCGACATCCGCTTGAGTCAGGAAGGCATCGACAAGATACAAGCCGACTACACCCTGCTCAGCGAAAACGATATTCGTCCGAGAGTGCTCCCGCGCGATCCGTTTGCCCACAAGGGCAAGATGGGCAATGCCCTCATCATCGCCGGTAGCTACGGCATGGGCGGCGCCTCCGTACTGGCCACCAAGGCCTGTCTGAGATCGGGAGCCGGCAAAGTGACGGCCCACACACCGCGATGCAACTACCTCACGCTGCAGATCAGCGTGCCAGAAGCCGTCATCCAGTTCGACCGTGAGGAGACCACGTTCTCTGAAGCCGTAGATACCGAAGACTTCAATGCCTTAGGCATCGGCCCAGGACTCGGAACAAGTGAACAGACGGCCATCGCCATCATCTCACAGCTACGACGCACCCAATGTCCGATGGTCGTCGATGCCGATGCCATCAATGTACTTGCCAGTCATCGCGCTTGGCTCCAGCAATTGCCTAAGGACATCATCCTCACCCCCCACCCCAAGGAGTTTGACAGACTGGAGGGACATTCCACCGACAGCTACGAACGACTGAGGAAGGCTCGCGACTTGGCCATGCGGCTGCAGGGCTATGTCGTTCTGAAAGGTCACCACACCTCCATCTGCCTGCCAAACGGCCACGTAATCCTCAACACCACGGGCAATGCAGGTATGGCCACAGCAGGCAGCGGCGACGTGCTGACGGGTATCATCACAGGCTTGCTGGCTCGCGGCTACAAACAGGAGGATGCCTGCGTGGTGGGTATGTACCTCCACGGACTGGCTGGCGACATCGCCACCCGCGAACTCGGCCAGGAGAGTGTCATCGCCAGCGACCTCATTCACTATCTGCCACAGGCATTCAAACGAATCAACGAATAGAAATGATGAAAATAGATTTAACGAACGTCTCAAGGCATGCAAAAGCCTTTGTCCTCTTCCTTTTCGCACCCCTCATGTCTCAGGCCCAGACCGCCAGTTCTTTCTATCAGCCTGGCGTCACCACCGAAGGAGCCGTGTATTTCCTGCCCAAGACTGCCGTCAGAGTGACCATACAGGTGGAGAAGACCACCTACACGCCTGGCGACTTCTGTAAATATGCAGAGCGATATCTGCGCGTCAAGGGTGTCTCCCCCACTCCGTCAGTCAGTTACCGCATCACGACCATCCGTCAGGAGGCTGTGGCTGTGGCCGACACCTCCAAGCGCTATGCCGTCGAGTTCAATGCGAAGACCTCTGCCAGCAATGTCAATCTCTCCAGCGACGGCATCCTCCTCTCCATCAACACAGATCCAGTGAGAAGACCCAGCGCCAAGTCCTTCACGCCTGCACCACGCCCTGCCGCCGTCAATCCCCGCCAATATATGAGTGAGGAGATCCTGGCTGCTGGCAGCACGGCAAAGATGGCTGAACTCACCGCACAGGACATCTACGAGATCCGTGAGAGCCGCAACCTGCTGGTACGCGGACAGGCCGACAATATGCCGAAGGACGGCGAACAGCTGCGACTGATGCTCAACCAGCTCGACCTGCAAGACCGCTCTATGACGAGCCTCTTCACAGGCATCACCACCAAAGACACCACCGAACACACGCTGACCGTCGTACCCGACAGGGAGGTCAACCGTGAGTTGCTCTTCCGTTTCTCCT
Organism: Bacteroidaceae bacterium; assembly: GCA_016280855.1. GTDB lineage: Bacteria > Bacteroidota > Bacteroidia > Bacteroidales > Bacteroidaceae > Physcousia. The sequence continues at coordinate 498 of JAEEHP010000145.1, read as the reverse complement.
CGAAATTAGGCATCGTTGACGACGACGACCTCTCGGGCGTACCTTATTATATAAGTATAGAGAACCTGAAGACTGTGCCAGAGGCCGAGCCGACAGACCCGAAAAAGAAACTGAAACAAGTGCCAGGCGTCTATGTCAACGTGCCAGGAAAGATGCGGTCCCGCGTGAGCAACGCTTCAGAGACACTCATCTCCTCCGAGTTTGCCGCAGGCCAGTTCGGCAATGTGGAACTCTTGAGCGGTGCCCTTTTCAACAAGCGCTACACCACCCACCTCTGGCTCGACCCCCTCTCTGGCGCCGTTGAGAAGCTCGACGCCGAGCAGCCGAAATAACAGAGTGTAGAGAGCTGACGGGATAAAAAAGAAGAGAGGATGAGTCGAAATGGACACATCCTCTCTTTGTGTATTTATCGGATTTAAGCTTATCCGAGCTTGTTGTCAGAACCGAGCACATCGACAATCTTGTGGATGTACATCTTCTTCATGTTCTCACGAGCGG
>JAEEHP010000144.1 GCA_016280855.1 Bacteroidaceae bacterium | reverse complement strand
GATATGTGCTGGATATGCCTCACCATGCTCCACATGAGCGAAGCCTTGGAGGTGGAGACGTATGCCGACATGGCACGCACCGTGTTCGACCGTTATATCCTGCCGCGCGGCAGCCGTGGCAACGACGGCTTCTTCTCGCTGCCATGGAAGGACGACGGATCGGGCCCCAACGCCTGCACCAACGCGCCCGGCTGTCTCGTCGCGGCTAAGCTCTATGAACGCTACGGCGACGAGTCGTACCTCCAGGCCGCCAAGGACCTCTACGACTATCAGGCCAACGTCATGAATAAGGAACTCAATAACGACGGACGTGTCGAGGACCCCCCGTTGACCTACACCCAAGGCACCTTCGGCGAGGCCGCACGACGACTGTACCACCTGACGGGTGAAAGGGGATATATGACGATGGCCGGCAAGGTACTCAACTACGCCGTGACCAGCGGACGATGCAACTACAACGGCCTGCTGCGCGACGAGGGGTCGAGTATGGACCAGAGCATCTTCAAGGCTGTGCTGATTCCCTATCTCGTGAACTACGTGCTGGACGACGAGGCTACGGCATCCTACCGCAGGCGTATGGTCACCTTCCTCCAGAAGAATGCCAATGCGCTGTGGGACAACCTCAAGCACGACAAATACCCCAAGATGTACTGCAACTACTACTGGGGCTCACCCGTCGATGACGCACAGGTGCCGTCGATGGGCGCCATGGTCAGCGGGGCATCACTCATGGAGAACGTGGCACGCATGGCACTGGCCCTGACGGCTACCGACGAGGTGGACGTAATTGATGTTGTGCAAATGGAGAATGAAGAAAGGATCATGAACGATGCGGCCATCTACGACCTCTCCGGTCGCCGCATTCCTCATTCTTCATCCCTCATCCATCTTCCATCTTCCATCTTCCATCATCCATCATCCCTCACTCCTCATTCCTCACTCCCCCCAGGCCTCTACCTCATCCAACGTCAGGATGGAACAACAAAGAAGGTGCTTATTAAATAGACTGCTATGATGAAGAAGAAAAACCTGCTTAATGCCATCGCCCTGTTGCTGCTGACCTCCACGGCTGCTCCGTTGCACAGCCAGGAGGTGAAGCAGATCGGTTCGTTTAGGGACTATAGCATCCGGGAAGGTGGGTCGCGATCCGTGAACGGCGTGACGATGACGGAGCCCGACATCTACTATTTCGCTGGCGGCAACAACACGTTCAATGCGGTACGCCTGACGGTGGTGCCCGTTGAGACGCCCGCTGCCATGACGGCGCCCTACCTCAACGAGCCTACCGCCCACAGCATCCAGGTGTGCTGGAAGTCCAACGACGTGGTCGAAGGCGCTGTCGTGCGCTACGGCACTGCCGCCGACCAGCTCACCCTTCAGGTCACGGCCGGGTCACGGCAGGTAGCGCCGAACTACTATTGGAACACGGCGCGCCTCGAAGGGCTCGAAGCCAACGCCGTGTATTACTATCAGGTCGTTGCCGGCGAGCGCATGAGCGAGGTTTGCCGCTTCCGCACACAGCCCGAGGCCGACAGCACCGAGCCCTTCCGCATACTGATGGTCGGCGACCACCAGCGCAACGAGCGGTCGGACTACGAATGGCTGCTGCGCATGGCCAAGCGCACGCTCGACGCCAAGTATGGCGAGGCACCCTTGGAGGACCATATACGTCTGCTCATGAACGTGGGCGACCAGGTGGACTCCGGTTCCGTGCGCCAGTATGAGTTTACACATCTTTATAAATCGCGCGAGGTGATGTCCCACGTGCCCATCATGACCTGCGTCGGCAACCACGAGCTGTTCAAGGATCCGCAGCTGGAACTCTACAAGCGTCATTATGCCTCCTACGGTAACATCGACTATCAGGGCATCACGAGCGGCACAGCCCTCTACTACGCCTATCAGGTAGGCCCCGTGCTGTTCGTCGTGATGAACACCGACGGCACGTCCGACGTCCAGAAACAATGGGTGCAGCGTGTGGTCGCTGCCGCCGATGCCGATGCCTCGGTGCGCTTCATCGTCAGCGTGCAGCACCGTCCGATGTTTGCCGAGCAATGGGCGGGAGACACCAATCCGTGGATGACCGACGAGGTGATGCCCATCCTCTCGGCGTCGAAGAAACATGTCATCAACTGCGCCGGGCACCATCACCTCTATGCCCGTGGCCAGTTGACCCCATGGCCCGTCTATCATATCATCACAGGTGGCGGCGTGGGCACATCGGCTCAGGACTACGAACAGCTGTGGGGCAATACGCCCGACAACCGCAACCGCGACGAGGTGCAGAAGACCATCGACCAATGGACTTATCAGATCATGGAGTTCGACCCCGTGAGCGCCACGATGACCGTAGAGACCTATTCCATCGGCAACCGCCGTCTGGCCCTCGACAACGTGCTCATCGACCGCTTCTCGCGCAGCCTCTCGCAGCCCGACATCCCCACCAAGCCCGCCTTGGACTGTGCTTCACGGTTTACCCGCGATGGCTCTTCCTATGTCGTTCCCCTGCCCGCCACCATCGAGCAGCAGACCGCCGTTGAGGGCCTGCACAGCAGCCAGTACCAGATAGCCCGCGACGCCCAGTTCTCGGACATCGTCTTCAGCCGCATCCTCCTCTTCGAGGATTTCTACGATGTCGATAACAAATACCTGCCCAAGAACGTTCGCGACGGACAGCCCGTCACGACCCTTGAGCTCACCGCCTCCGACCTCCCCTCCGGCACCTATTTCATCCGTTGCCGCAACCGCTCGATGAACCTCGACTGGAGCGAATACTCCGTTCCGCAGACCATACGTGTGACGGGCTCCACGGCACCCTGTCTCTCGCTGAGCACTACAACCCTCCAGCCCGGTGGCACACTCACCGTGAGCTACGAGAATGCCCCCGTGGGCAAGAACGCATGGGTCGGTATCTACAAGGATAGCCAGCACCCCGGCAGCAGCGACCCGTCGTATGCCTGGCAGTACACCTCTGCCGCCAGCGGCACGCTCCAGTTCACGATCAACGATGCCGGCAGCTACTTCACCGTGCTCTTCGGCGATGACGGCTACAGCGAGATCTCTCCGCGCTACCCTTTTGCGGTCGGCGCTGACGCCGCCGAAGGTCTGACGATGAAGGGCGGTCAAGTGGCCATCGTGGTGCCATCGAGCGAGACGAGCCAGGTCAAGCTCGCCGTCGAAGCCCTGCAGCGCGACTTCGAGAAGGTCATGGGTTTCAAACCTGCCATTATCAACACCCTTGGGACTACCGACGGCGTGGAACTCGTCGTCATCAATCAAGCCACTGACGGCGCTCGCAATCTTGGCGCACAGAAGGAACTGACAGGCTTTGAGTCGCACGCCGTCTATGCCGATGCACAGCACCGTCGCATCTATCTGCAGGGAACAGATATGCGAGGTGCCATCTATGCCATCTACAGCTTCAGTGAACAGCTCTTGGGCGTACCACCCCTATGGTACTGGTGCGACTGGCAACCCCAACGCCAGACCGAGATTGCCGTACCCGACGACTTCGACTACTTCCAGCCCTCACCCACTGTGCGCTACCGTGCCTGGTTCCCTAACGACGAAGACCTCTTCGTGCCCTGGCGACGAAAGAGCACCGACAACAACGTACGCTGGTTGGAGACGATGCTCCGCCTGAAGCTCAACACCGTAGAATACACGGCCACCGTCACTACGTCCGGCACGCTCAACGGCGAGGCTATGCTTTATAAGAAATACGGTCTCGTGCTCACTTCGCACCACATGGTAGCCCTGAACAATAGTTTTGCCAACTGGGACGCCTACTGGCAGCAGGTGAAGCACACCACACCTCCCACATTGTCGGTCAACGATATGACCTCGCTGCGCGAATTCTGGCAGTACAACATCAATGCCGTGATGAACAGCGGTGTGGAGAACCTTTGGCAGGTGGCTTTCCGCGGCAAGACCGACCAACCCTTCTGGTCGGTGTTCACCGATGCCCCCGCCTCCGACCGCGAACGCGCCGAGGTCATCAACCGCATGGTCAAGGAACAGTACGACATGATCTGTGCCTCAACGGGCGAGGACAACCCCTTCGTCCGCATGACGTTCTACGATGAGATATCCACGCTGCTGGCCGCCGGCTACCTGAAGCCCCCCGCTGCCACGAATATGCTGTGGACCTTCGTGGCTGGCCGCCGCGATCATTATCCCTACGACGATCTTGTCAACTGGACGAACACCGACAACGTGAAGCTGGGTTATTACATGAATCTGCAGTTCTACTCGACAGGTGCTCACCTGGCACCCGCCGAAGGACCATGGAAGATGGAGGACAACTACCGCTACGTCCAGAGCAAGGGACCCTTGACGTTCAGCGTCGTCAACGCCGGCAACCTGCGTGAATTCCTTATGGAGATGAGTGCCAACGCCGCCATGATGTGGGATTCCGAAGGCTACACCACCGATGCCTTCCTCCGTCGATTCTGCGCACAGTATTTCGGCGAAGAGCATGCCGACGAGGTAGCGCAACTCTACCATGACTATTACTACGCTTACTGGAACCCTAAGAAAAGCGACTTCCCCGGAGGCTTCGACCGACAATATGTTTTTCAGGATTTGCGCCATTCTCAGGTGATCAAGCAGATCAACAACACCTGGAGCACATTCAAGGCCAACCCCTTCACCGAGATAGGGTATGAAAGTGTAGCTGGCCGCACCTTCCGCATCGAAGGACGCAATCCTGTGGACAGCGTGCTGGCAGGCATGAGCCGCGAGATGCAGGCCTTCGCCGACGTGGCTCTCCGTTGCGAGGAGCTGCAAAACCGCCTGCCCGACGGCGCACAGACTTTCTTCTATGACCACCTCTCAGCCTATGCCCATTATATGCAGCAGCTCAGTACTGCCGTTTATCACTTCGTCTATGCCTACAAAAACAAGAACGACGACCGCTACGGCCATCTCACCACGGCTTACGAGGCGATGTTAGCCGCCAAGGCTGCCCTCAAAGCATCGGAGCACGGCGTGTTCAGTCATTGGTACGACACCGATGACAAGTTCGAGATGGATGCCCGCATCGAAGCCATCCGCAGCCGTCTGGCCGAGGAGGACGACCTGACGCTGACCGAAAAGCTCATCGAGAACTACGACTTCGAGTACAACCACGAGTGCCAGCTCAACGCTGTGGGCAATACCGGCCGAGGCATCCCCTGCGGATGGGAGTCGAAGGGCGAACTGAAGAAAGGTGCCAACGGTCTCGACTCCTACGGCGTCAACCAGGGGGCTTCGAACTACCACGGCAACAACGTATGTTGGATCAACTCCGTGCCTATGCCCGATGAGTTCTGGCTCTACCAGACTATTCCTGCCGCGAAACTCACGCCTGGCACCTACCGCGTCCGTTGCAAGCTGTGGGTCGAGGTCAACAAGAAGACCAACTGCCGCCTCTTCGCCAACAACAACGTGCAATACTACGGCAATGAGAACGATTACACCAACCTGCTCACCCCGGACGAGGTGAACACGTATGCCGGCTATGCCGGAGGCAATACCACGGACTTCGTGCTCCGCGACATGGAAGTGGAAGTCGAGGTGGGCGAAGGCGAAGACCTCACCATCGGCATCAAGACAGGCAACCAACGCAACAACGGCGTGCGGTCCACCAGCGACAATGCCGGATGGTTCAAGGTCGATTTCTTTCGCATCCACCGCATCGGAGGAGAACCCGACGCCATCAACGCACAGCACATGG
>JAEEHP010000143.1 GCA_016280855.1 Bacteroidaceae bacterium | reverse complement strand
CGTCGGTTCTACAGAAGGGGGGGCCGCCCCGCTTGTCGCCACCGTCGGTTTACCCGACGGGCTCTCCCTCGACCGCGGTTGGCGTCTCTCCTTCATCGACAGCACCCCAACCATCGCCCAAACCTTCACCCTCGACACGCTGAGCACGTGGGAAGGACTTGATGCTCAGACCGCAGAGCTGATGGGCACAGGGGTCTACGAATGTATGTTCAAACTGAATACTGCAGAGCAAGCCAAGCTCCGCTGGCAACTTGACCTCGGTGACGTCAGGGAGAGCGCCCGCGTCAGCATCAACGGTGTGGACATCGGCTGCGCCTGGGCGGTGCCCTTTGTGCTGGACATTCCTTCAGACGTGCTCCGAAAAGGTGAGAACCACCTGCGCATCGAGGTGACCAACCTGCCTGCCAACCGCATAGCAGCCCTCGACCGTCAGAACGTTCCCTGGCGCAAGTTCGAGGATATCAACGTCGTCGATATCAACTATCGTCCTGCCAGCTATGCCCGTTGGACGCCCATGCCGTCAGGATTGAAGGGTCCTGTGCGGCTCCGAAGCCGTCAATGAGCACCGACATCTGCTGGTTGTAGGCATTTTTTATGCATTTTGTTTGCCTGCTTGACAAGAAAGTCGTACCTTTGTGCCGCAATGAAAAAGAATACCATCCATCCGGAACGTCCACGTGACGTTGATATCCGTGCAGCTATCGAGGTACTGCGTCAAGGCGGCACCATTCTGTATCCCACCGACACCATCTGGGGCATCGGCTGTGATGCTACGAACCCAGAGGCCGTAAGGAAAGTCTTTGAGATCAAACAACGCGAGGACAGCAAGGCCCTCATCTGCCTCGTCGATAGTCCAGGACGCCTGCAGCGCTACGTGCGCAACGTGCCAGAAGTTGCTTGGGACATCATAGATCTTGCCACAAAGCCAACGACGGTGATCCTCAACGGAGCCACGGGCTTGGCGCCTAACCTCTTGGCAGAAGACGGCAGCGTAGGGCTGCGTGTCACCTCCGAAGTCTTTTCTCAGCAGCTCTGCTACCGCTTCCAGAAAGCTATCGTCTCGACCTCAGCCAACATCAGCGGCCAACCTTCGCCTCAGACCTTTGCCGACATTGACCCCGCTATCATCGCAGCCGTTGATTACGTCTGTCAGTCCCGCCAGCGCGACACACATCGACATGAACCTTCGTCGATCATCAAGCTCGGCCCGTCGGGCGAGGTGACGGTCATTAGGAGTTGAAAGTTGAGAGTTGAAAGTTGAAAGTTGAAAGTTGAAAATCTTTCTTATTTTCTAAATATCTTATTTTCATATTTTCCAATATCAATGAGAATAGAAAGGATCTTCAAGACGGATTTCTTCGCTTGGCAGCGAGCGCATCAACATGGAACGCGGTTCATGCTGGTGCTGGCGTTCGTCGTGGGTGTGCTCACGGCGTTGGCCGGTTTGCTGCTGAAATGGCTGATCCACGAGATTGAGTATGTGCTGACGCATCATTTCTCCATCACGGGTGCCAACTGGCTGTACCTGTTGTACCCCGTCATAGGCATCCTCATCACGGGCTTGTTCGTGCGCTATGTCGTCCGCGACGATATTGGGCACGGCATCACGAAGATCCTTTATGCCATAGCGCGCAAGAAGAGCTCCATAAAGGCTCACAATACGTGGTCGAGCGTCGTTGCTTCGGGCATCACCATCGGTTTCGGCGGCAGCGTTGGAGCCGAGGCTCCAATCGTGCTGACGGGCTCGGCGATAGGCTCCAACCTGGGACGCCTGTTCGGCTTGGACGCCAAGCGGGTGATGCTACTCGTAGGCTGTGGTGCCGCAGGAGCCGTTTCGGGTATCTTCAAGGCACCGATAGCGGGTCTGGTGTTCACGTTGGAAGTGCTGATGTTCGACTTCACGCTGGGCAGTCTGCTGCCGCTGTTGGTCTCTTGTGTGACGGCGGCGGCGGTGACGTTTTTCATCTCGGGCACGGATAATCTGTTTGAGTTCCATCTGACCAGCGGTTTTGCCATTGAGCGCTTGCCGGCATATATATCTTTAGGCATCTTCTGCGGTTTCATCTCGTTGTACTTCACGCGCGTGATGAACTGGTTGGAGGATCAGTTCCGGCGTTTGGGCGGTCCGTGGCGGCGTTTCCTCGTTGCAGCGCCCATCCTTAGCGTGCTGATCTTCCTGTTCCCCTCGCTCTATGGTGAGGGTTACGACATGATCCGTCTGCTGCTCAACGGTCGTGGCGCAGAGGATTGGAACCAGGTGATGGAAGGCTCGTTCTTCTACGGGGCTCCTCATCTGTTGCTGCTGTACCTGGCAGGCATCATCATCTTCAAGGTCTTTGCCACTACGGCCACGAACAGCGGCGGCGGTTGCGGCGGTACGTTTGCTCCGAGTCTGTTCCTCGGCGCCGTTTCGGGTTTCCTGTTTGCCTGCTTGTGGAACATGGTGTTTGTCGCCGTTCCAGAGAACAACTTCTCGTTGCTGGGCATGGCAGGTCTGATGAGCGGCGTCATGCATGCTCCGCTGACGGGTATCTTCCTCATCGCCGAACTGACGGGCGGCTACGGTCTGTTGCTGCCGCTGATGGTGGTGGCGACGACGGCCTACCTGACCATTATCATCTTTGAACCTCACAGTATCTACACCATGCGTCTGGCGCGCAAAGGTGAGTTGGTGACGCATAACAAGGACCAGGCCATCCTCACGCTGATGTCTATGGATTCGGTCATCGAGCGCTACGAGGAGCATTTGCATCCCGGTGACGACCTTGGCGAGGTCGTACGTCAGATTTCCAATTCCACGCGCGACGTCTTCCCCGTGGTTGACGATGCGGGCAAACTGCTGGCGGTGCTGGTGCTGGACCGTGTGCGGCACGTGATGTTCCGCACCGAGCTGTATCACCAGCTGCATGTGCGCGACCTGATGTCGCAGTGTGCGGCGCGGCTGACAACCAACGATGCCATGGACCTCGTCATGCAGACCTTTGACCGCACCAAGGCCTGGACACTTCCCGTCGTTGACACCGACGGTCTCTTCGTCGGCTTCATCAGACGCAGTCACGTCACGGCACTGTATCGCACTATGTTACACGATTTATCAGAAGAATAATGAATATTGTATTTATGGGCACTCCCGAATTTGCTGTGGAGTCACTGAAGAAACTTGTAGAAAACAACTATAACGTCGTGGCAGTAGTCACGATGCCGGATAAGGCAGTTGGACGACATCACGATACGCTGCAAGCCTCGCCGGTGAAGCAGTATGCAGTGAGCCAGGGGATTCCTGTTCTGCAACCTGAACGACTGAAGGATGAGGCGTTCTTGGGGGAGCTGCGGTCGTATGAGGCAGACCTGCAGATTGTCGTCGCTTTCCGTATGCTGCCTGAAGTGGTTTGGGCCATGCCTCCCATGGGCACGTTCAATCTCCATGCAGCCTTGCTGCCCCAGTACCGCGGTGCGGCCCCCATCAATTGGGCTGTCATCAATGGCGAGACAGAGACAGGCGTGACGACGTTCTTCCTCGACCATGACATTGATACAGGACGCATCATCCATCAGGTGCCTGCACCCATCGGCGAGCGCGACACAGTCGAAGATGTCTATGAGCGATTGATGCACCTCGGCGCCGACCTTGTCCTGAAAACCGTGGACGACATCAAGGCAGGCCATGTGAAAACGGTGGAACAGGATAGAATGATTGATGAATTAGGATTGAAGACCGATGAAAGCAACCATCAATCATCATTCATCAATCATCATTCATCAATCATCATTCATCAATCATCAATATTAAAGCCTGCTCCTAAACTCTCGCGCGAGAACACACAGATCCGTTGGCACGAACACACGGTGAAGAGCGCCTACGACTTCATCCGCGGCCTGTCGCCCTATCCCGGAGCCTGGACTACATTGAGGACTGCCGATGGCAAGGAGACACAACTTAAAGTGTTCTTTGCAGAGAAGCATACCCCCTCCTCACTCCCCCTTAAGGGGGAGGGTGGTCACCATCAAGAACAGCTCCCACACCAAGAGCATATCATTCCACTCTCCCCCTTTGAGGGGGAGCGGGGAGGGGGGCTTTCCGTTCCCCTCCGCGATGGCATCCTCCAACTAACCGATATTCAGCTTGCCGGCAAGCGCCGAATGCCGGCTGCAGATTTCCTGCGTGGAGCACATATAGAAGGAGCCGTGCTGGTGGAGAAAGAAACGCCGATTGAATGAAGAATGAGGAATGAAGAATAAAGAATGAAGAATAAAATAATGTTTTCGTTATAGTCTTCGTTTTCGTTAAAAAGTGGTAAAAAGTTTGGCGGTTTCATAAAAAAGCTGTTACTTTGCTCCCGATATGCGGCAAAGAAGCCGTCTATTCAGCATTTATCATTCATTTTTTCACTTAAAAATCATTGCCTATTGACTCAACCATTACTTCTAATCATCCATTCGGACAGTAATGCAAGAACTCAGGAAAGAGACTGACGAACAGCTCGTTAAGCTCTACGAAGACGGCAATGACAATGCGTTCGACATCCTTCTCGAACGTCATCAGCAGGTCATATACAACCATATCTTCGCCATCATACATGACGAAGACATGGCTAATGACATCTTTCAGGATACTTTCTACAAAGCCATCATTTGCATCCGCAGTCACCGCTACACCGAGAGCGGCAAGTTCCAGGCTTGGCTGATACGCATCGCCCGTAACCTCGTCATCGACCACGTGCGCCACAGCCGTCCCGTTGTGGAAATTGTCGATAAAAAGGAACGTGAGCGTCTGCTGAACAACCCAAAATGTGTCGTAGGCAATGCCGAAATGGATTTCCACAACGAACAGACGATGCGCGAATTAGAGCAGATGATCAGCCTGCTGCCTGAACCTCAGCAGGAAGTGGTTCGCATGCGCATCTACGATGATCTCCCCTTCAAGGAAATCGCCGTGCTGACCCATTGCAGCATTAACACCGCATTGGGCCGAATGCGCTATGCCGTGATCAACCTTCGTAAGATGGCGGCCAAGCGCGACCTGACATTCATTGAATTGTAAGCGTCGACATCAATTCCCAACTTCTTCCCAATGGAAGACGCTGCCGTTACGCCGTGCAGGGTCTGGGCCAGTGTAATCCATGGAATAGGGGCTGCCCGTGGTGGGCGATTTGCCAATGTACCGGTGGTTGCGCAGGGAGAGGAGCATGAAGTCGTGGTCAAGATAGTCCTGCCACAGGAAGACTTCGGCTTCGTCGGCATTGTCCGTGAAGCGGACGTCGCCCGCCAGCCCCTCGCCATAAACCTTAAGGTAACGGCCGTCGATGCACTGCAGGGCTACGCGTCCCTGGCCGCGGTCGATGAGGCGGAACTGTGTTTGGCTGCCCGGATTGTGGGGGTCGGTATCATACAGTACGCCGTGCGGTGTAGCGAGGGCGGGACGCCCCGTAGCCTTGTTGATGATGCGGAAGGTCTTGCCGTAAGGAATATTCTGCGAGCGGTCGGCACAAGGCTCATCGACGGAGAAATTGTCGAACTCGGCATAGCCGCCACGTTTGCCAGTGACGTTGAAAGCGAAGAGGGCGTGGCGCGAGCCTTGGAACGAGATGAGCTGATAGGACAACGGCATCATGCGGCCAAGAGTCTGGAAGGTGACGCCGTCGGTGCTGTAGGCATATTGGGCTTGGTCGTTGTCATAATCGCCTATCATACGGAGCCATATCTTACCGTCGGGCAATACGACGGGAAGACTAATGGTGTCGTTCGTCAGCTGCTCGAAGCAGCGAAGAGTCAGGCCTTTGCCTTGCTTCACAAGGCCGATCCATGAGCAAGGCACATTGATATTGCCAAGACCGCATACATCGCCATCCTTCATGCCCCTGGCGTATAATTCAACAGTAGCAACGCTCTTAGGCCCGATGACACGCTGGGTCAGTGTGTTGCGAGCCCACATCAGCTGCTCGGCAGGCTGCGCCTGAATGCGCAGGCGACCGCTCTTGAGTTGCCACAGACGGTCGTCTGGATTGTGGTTCCACTGCCAGATACGCCCGAGCTGTTTGCCATCGAAGTTATCGGAGCGGGCGTAAGGAGAATGAGTCCCGGAAGGCCCGTCGCCAATAGCGTAATAACCTCTCGCCGTTCCTGGCATGAACCACGTTCTCGGAGCCCTTCCCAAGTTGCCGTTCAGACCGACCATGGGCCAACCATCGACCCACGTCATGGGCATCAGACATACGGTGCGGCCAATGGAGTGAAAGTCCTGCATGAACAGCGCCCACCACGAGCCGTCCTTATATTGGACGATGCCGCCCTGATGGGCATTTGTGCAGGCCGTTGCGTCCTTATCCACAGGGCCGAGGCCGAACTTCGTTCCGTCCTCTCCAATACGATACTTGGTGCCACGCGGCACTTGTGTCAACGAGGCGGCATGATAGCCGTAAGTCTCGTCGGCGGTAATGACACGCGTCTCGTATGGTCCCCAAATGCTCTTTGAACGTGAGCAGAGCGTACGGCCATTGGGACGGTAGTCGGTAGAAATAAGATAATAGGTGCCATCAATCTTATACATGTGATGCCCTTCGCCTACGCCGTTTCCTTCAGGTATGATGACGCGTTCGGTGTCTTCGACGGGACCGCTCATGTCGGCTTTCAGTTCCGTACACTTGACCGTGCCGTAGCCGTGGATGGCATACACCTTGCCGTCGTCGTCGAAGAGCACGCCGAGGTCATAGATGTTGCCCTGCATGTTGTGGTGCTCCCAGGGGCCGTGAATGTCCTTGGCGGTGTAGCACTGCAGCCCCTTGCCGTTGACGTTCGAGAAGACGTAGAACTGCCCGTTGGCATAACGGATGCAGGGCGCCCAAATGCCCTGACCGTAGATCTCGTCATGATTACGGAGCGAGAAACGGTCCTCGGGGAAATCAAAGCGGTCGAAGCAATAGGCGACGTTCTCCCAGTTGACGAGATCCTTGGAGTGAAGGATGACGAGACCCGGAACGGCATGCATGGTTGTCCCGGCTAGGTAGTAGTCATCGCCGACACGCAGGATGTCGGGATCCGAGAACTCGTCGTAGAACAAGGGGTTCGTAAAGGTGCCATTGCCGTTGTCGGCGGTCCAACTCTGAGCGGCTGCCACACTTATATATAATAAGGTGACGATGAAGGTTAGGATACGATGGTACATGAGAATAAATATTGAGAGGTTGAAATTACTTGTTTGTTATGGTCATATCGTTATTCTTCATGCGTTGCATGAAACTCTGTACGAGGGCTTTGATGCGTTGCTCCATGATAGGTTCCTCATCACATTTGCCATGGAGGTTTTGCTTCATGAGACGATCGTGACGGTAGTCATAGAATGCTTTAGCGTGTTCGCCATCGAAATGCAGGACGTAGTCGCCCTGAAGGTATTGCGGCACATGATCCCAGTTGAAGGCCCACGTCTGCTCTGGCGGCGTGCGTAGGAGGTCGATGCCGAAAGCGATATATGGGCGGTCGTAGCCAAGATACCCTAAGAGGGTAGGCATAATATCAATCTGCTGAGCGATACCAGGCCTTGTGCCACGAGGCATTTCGCCCGAAGGGTCGTAGAATAGAATAGGAATGCGGAAAAGCCCGACCTCTGTCATGTACTCGTCATGGGTGATACGGCTGCTGGCATGATCGGCTGTGAGCACGAAGATCGTGTTCTTAAACCAAGGCTGACGGCTGGCGCTCTCAAAGAAACGGCGCAACGAATGGTCGGTGTAGCGAATACATTTATGCAAAGGGAATTTTCCCTCTTCAGGGAACGTATCGCGATACGCTTCGGGCAGGTGGAACGGATGATGGGAAGATGCGGTGAAGACCGTTGTGACGAAAGGCTCGTGCATCTCACTCATATTCGTGCAGTAGTACTGCAGGAAGGGCTCGTCCCAGATGGCCCACGTGCCATCAAAATCCTCGTTGCCGCCAAAGCGCTTGTCCTGACAGTACTCGGTCATTCCGTAATAGTTGTCGAAACCTATGCTGCGGGCAAAGGCTTGAAAGCCCATTGATCCGTTTGGCGCACCATGGAAGAAAGCCGACGAGTAGCCCCAATGGCCCAACTCGCTGGCGATACTGTTGAGTGTATTGAGCGAGAACGGCGTCAGGACGAAGGGTTTGTCCATGCGAGGTATGGAAGCCAGCACGGCAGGCATGGCATCGATGCTGAAGCCGCTATTGGAGATGGTCTCTTGCCACGTCAGGCTCTTGGTAAGCAGGGAGTCGGCAAAAGGCGTGTAGCCGCGGTAAGTGCCGTTGTCAAGATGGTGATTGAGAGCTCCCACGAACTCCTGTGCAAAGCTCTCTACGATGAGGATGACAACGTTCTTGCGACGCTCTATGCGGTTGCTGTCGGGAACGTGAACTGGCGTGTAAATACTGTCGAGCTCAGCTTGTGTCTCGAAGAAGGTCGGCACTTGCATGGGCTTTTCGTTCAGCGTACGCAATATAGCGAAAGGCGTGTTCAGCACAAGCCCCGACTGCAAGGGCGTGGCTGCAAACTGATGGGCATTGGAGATGGCGATAGGGCGCGTGCTGTTGAAGAGGCTTGCGCCGCGCATACCACAGACGGCAATAGGCACGAAGAAGAGCAGCGAGAGCGTTTGCGTGAGATAGAACGCCGTAGCCTTCTGGCTCGTCGCTCCTTCACTCTTGCGGTAGCCTTTGATCAATGCATAGATTAGCACGGCAGCAAGGAGGACAAGATACCAATGGCGAACGACTTCGACGCCGATAATAGTGAGTAGATTGCCTTCATTCTGGAATTCATCGAAAACGAAAGCCGTTGTACGCTGCTGCGTGAAGGGGAAATAGACGGAGTCCATCAGATTGATGACGACACAGAAGCCGTTCACCACGACGAAGAGCCATTTCAGGATTGCCTGTGCCGTGGGTTTCTGCAGCCATCGCAAAGGCAGAAGCATGAGTACAAGCCAAAGGCTGTTGGTATAGAAAATGGCAGAGGCGTCAAAGAGCAGGCCGCCACGGCAGTTCTCAACGAATGACGCCCAGGTCGTGGAGCCCTGAAAGATGCTCCAGTTCTCCAATAGAAATTCAACGCGACAAATGGTGTAGCACAAGAAAGCCAACAACAGATTGCAGGCTACACAAAAGGGTATTCTACTGAGGTATTTCATCTCCTATGACAGACAAACGTTTTTTTGACTCGGATCTCCTATCGCTCACTCATATCGTGGTACAGGGTTTGAAGAATGGCCTTGCCTATGGCCTCACGCCTCGGATCGGCTCCGCTGACGGGTGCCTTGGCGACGTTGTCATAGACGGTGCAGCCCGTCGAGTCGCGGTAGTTGAAGCCGTTATTGAAGGTGTTGAAGCCAAAAGGCTTGCGGTATGTGTTGCCCATGACATCACGGCTGAAGGTGAAATCGTCATGAGGCAGACCAAGCTGTCCAAGGACGACTGCAGGCAGGTCGGTCTGGCTCATCAGCGTGTGAATACGCCGAGGTTCCTTGATGGCGCCACCCGAGAGCAAGAAAGGTATCATGGGGAAGTCCGGCGAGTTCATGGGGCGCCAATTGAAGCCGTGGTCGGCCACGGTGACGATGAGTAGGTTGTCCCAGGCAGGCGTCAATTTCAGACGGTCGATGAAGTCGCCGTAGCAGCTGTCGGTATAGGCAAAGGCATTGAACTTGACATTATCATCGTTGATGTCAGTACTCGAAGAGAGGCGGTGGTAAGGAACATCGAAGGGGTTGTGAGAGCTGATGGTGAGGTAAGTCGTGTACCACGGTGCGGCGTGCTGCTGTTCTTTCTTCTGGATATCATCGTAGAGCCACTGGAAGGCAACATGATCAGGCACGCCCCACTTGACAGTATGCTCGGAAGCCGGGAAATCGTCCTGCGAGACGAGGCGGTCGTGTCCCGAAGTGACGAAATACTCGCTCATATTGAAGAACGAAATATCGCCGCTATAGAGCACCTGCGTCTCATAGCCATACTGTTTCAACGTCTTGGGCAGACCCGGCAAGTTCTTAATCTTATGAGCATAGCGCATGATGCTGGTCGTCGGTTGCCCGAGATACCCGCTCAGGGCGCAGACGATGCCGCGGTCGGTGCGGAAGCTGCCGCAATAGCAGCTGTCGAAGCAGACGGTTTCGGGCAGGAGACGATTGATGTTGATGCCTACTTGTTTGGCGTCACCGCCCAAGCCTTCAACGAAGCACGACCCGAAGCCCTCGAGAACGATGACAAGGATGTTGGGCCGCTGGTTGTTGATGAGACACTCGGTGGAATCAGCACGAGTCGGGAAGAGACCTTCCATGAGCTGGGCACGCTCTGCTTCATCGTAGAAATCGAACTGACGGTAGTCATCCTCCTTCTTCGTCAAGGAGTAGAAAAGGTTGTACACGGGGTTCAACGCCGCGTGATTATAATAAGTGGTCTTGGAGTAGAAGACGCGACCGGGGGTGTTAGGCCATATTCGCAGGCCACGGATCATGGCAAAGCAGCCACCGGCGATAAGCACAAAAAGAAGAGTCCGCAAGATGGGATGTACGTTCAGACGGCTATCGAAACGCAGCCGTCGCCACGGCCAAAAGAGCAAGGCAAAGGTGATGGCCGCCAGGCAAAGCCACGCCAGAGAATGACCAATGATATATCCTGTAGAAACGCTGGCGAAAGCATTCTTGGGGTCGTCGATATAAAAGAAAGCCATGCGGTCGAGCTTGAACTCCCAGAACTCATACAGCGAGGCATCCGCCAACGCTCCAAGCGTCAGGGCCACAGCCATGAGCACGCAGTAGCCCATCAGCCACGGACGGGGATTCCATCGAGGGCGGCACCAATGCAGGGCAAAGAGCAGCAAAGGGATGACGAGGAGATAGCCGACAGTGGCCAAGTCGATGGCAAACCCATGAGCGTAGATGTCCACCACGTCGCGCAACGTCATCACCGTGCCGTCGAAGCCCCAGTTATAGAGCATGAACAGGGGTTTCTGGATGCCAAGGAAAAAGAGGAGAAAGGCGATGAAGAGCCAAATAATGACGTAGAGATCTTTTTTCATATTGCCGTATCTTTGAAATGAGAGACAATTGCCTCGGGAGTGATGGATTGCGTGCAACGGAAATGCCCGAGGGGACAGCGGTCCGAGCCGGCGATGGAACAGGGTTGGCAGGGCAGACCTGCCATGAGAGCGTCCTCTCGGCGCTGGGCATAGCCAAGGAAACCACAGGAGGGAGTTGTGCCGCCCCAAATACTGATGACACGGGTGCCTACGAGCGACGCCAAATGCATATTCGCAGAATCCATGGAGATCATCACATCGAGGTGCGCCATAAGCGCCAGTTCCTCTTCAAGTTGCAAACGGCCTGCTACGACGAAGACATTGGGCCGCTTCTCAGCCCACTCCTGGAGAAGTTTTTCCTCCGCTCCGCGAGCGCCGAAAAGGAAGATACGTCCACGGGGCATGGCAGCAAGCATCGTGACAACCTTTTGCATCTGTTCTTGGTCGTATGTCTTTGAGCGATAACGTGCGAAAGGCGCGATGCCTATCCATTCCTCCGTGGCTTTTGCCGGCAAGTTGTCTGGCAGTGGCGGCAGAGAGGCAGGGAAAAGCGACGTAAACTGCGGAGTTGCCTTCAGACCTAAACGGGCAAAGACATCGAAATAGCGTTGCACGAACGGCACCGCAGCCTCAGCATGATTGCGGAGAATCGCACGGCGCTCGGTGCGCTGCTTGTCAAGCATGGCGACCGTTTTACCCTGCAAACGGAAGTACGTACTGACAAGCCAGGAGCGCATCACATTATGCAAGTCGGCAACAGCATCAACAGACAGTTTGCGCAACCGCCCTATCATGCGAATCGTGCCCATCGCTCCCCTACTCTCCTCTTTCGACAGACCAATCACCTCGACGTTGAGAGGTGGATTGATGAACAGCCGTGCTGTGAAGGCCGAAGTAGCTACGACAAAACGGTGCTGGGGATAGGCACGCGCCACGCTGTAAACAGCGGGGATTGTCATGGCTACGTCGCCAAGAGCTGAGAGACGAAGGACAAGGATATTCATGATAGCGAAGTGGTTAGTATGCGACGGTACAAGTCCAGTAGATGCTCCCCGAGCTGACGATCGCTGAAGCGCTGGACATAAGTGCGCCCACGGCTGGACATGAGTTCCCGACGCCGAGGATCATCAAGCAGCTGACGCACGACGCCGGCAAGACCTTTGTAATCGTCGGGGTCAAGGTAGATAGAATCCGGCCCTCCAGCCTCTTCAAGACAGGAACCAGTGGCACCGATGACGGGCGTACCGCTCGCCAACGCCTCTGCCAGCGGAATGCCGAAGCCCTCAAAACGGGAGAGACAAGCGAAGACCGTGGCCGACTGATAGATAGCCGGCAAGTCCGCTGTAGGGACATTCGTTAAGAGATGAACACGCGAGGCGACGCCTAGTTCATCTGCCATCTGTAGAACGATCTGAGCATAGGGTTCTGTTTTTCCCACGAGCACGAGATGAACGTCGGCAGGCAAAAGCGGCAAAGAACGAACAAGCGTGTGCTGGTTCTTACGCATCTGGATAGTGCCGACGCAAAGGACGTAACGAGACGGGAGGTCGTAGCGACGACGCACGGCTTCAATCTGCTCGTCGGTCAAGGGCCGAAGGAAGCATTCATCGATGCTCTGGTAGATGACCTCGATGCGTGAGGGGTCAATGCCATAGTAGCGTATAATATCCTGTCGCGTCATCTCGCTGACAGCTACAATCCTGTCAGCAACGCGACAGGCATAGCGGGTCTTCAGCTCGAGGATCCGTCGCTGCAACCAGCCATAAGTCTTGGGGAAGCGAAGGAAGATGAGGTCATGAATGGTGACAACGCTCTTGGCGCCAGACCAACGGATGCCGAAAGGCAGCTCATTGCTTAGGCCATGATAGACATCAACACCAGCACGTCGCACAGACCACCATTGAAGGAAATTGCGCCACAGCTCACCTAAGACGGGCAAACGGCCATAGAAGTAACGGACGTGAGCACCCGTCTCTTCTACCGCACGAATACACCGGCGACTGTAATTGCCGATACCCGTATGGTTGCGCATTGCCTTCTTGGCGTCAAAACCTACACGCATTTTCTTATTTCCTTATTATCTTATTATCTTATTTTCTAATTCTCTTCTTTCCTCATCAAATACGCTTCCACGCCGGCGATGTCCTTGGGCGTGTCAACGGAAAGCGACTTGCAATGGGCATTATAATAATAAATAGGTACGTGATTCTCGATGAAGCGGAACGAGTCGTTCTCCTCGATCTTCTCGATGGGACCGCGTGGCGTGTTGTGATAGAAGTCCAAAGCCTTACGGTTGAAGGCACCTACGCCCACAAACTTATGGAAGACATAGTCCATGGCACCCTTGGGATAAGGAATGGGACTGCGGCTGATGAAGAGACAGCGGTCGTCCTTGGCCGTGACGATCTTCAGATTCGTTGCATCGACCACCTCCACGGGACTCTCGAAATCGGTCATGAGGTTGGAGACATAAAGCTCGCCCTCCTTGATTTCGGCGGGGATGCACTGGATGATGGCTTCGCGCGTCAGCAACGGCTCGTCGCCGTTGACCATAACGTAGAGGTCAGCTTCGATGCGCGTCGAGACTTCATAGAGACGCTCGGTAGCGGTATCGTGGTCGGAGCGCGTCATGACGACCTTGGCTCCGAAGTCCTCGGCAGCCTCACGTATGCGGTCGCTGTCGGTGGCCACATAGACTTCTGAGAATTCGGGCACCGCCTTGCAATGCTCATAGACCCATTGAATCATGGGTTTGTTCAGTATCTTTGCCAGCGGCTTTTCGAAGAAACGGCTACTGCCGCCGCGGGCGGGAATAACACAGATAATATTCATCATTTACGATTTATGATTTATGATTTACGATTAATAACGTTTAGGTGTTTTCCGCCTGCTCAACGAGGCGGGGGTTGGAGGTCATGGCCTGCTGACGGTTGTATTCCTCACGGCTCAAATACCAACGGCGGTGCGACCACAACCATTGTTCAGGCTGACGTAGGATAGAAGCTTCCAGCTTCCGCAGGTAGGAGATCGTGTACGGATACTTCTCGCCATCGGCAGGTTCGATCTCATGCAACGAGATGCGATAGTAGCCGCGACGTGTCTGCTCAAAATCCATATAGACGAATCGTGCACCTATCTTCGTGCCGATTTCCTCAGCACCGGTGATATAGGCCGAATCCTGTCCGAGGAACGTCGTCCAATGCTCCATGACATCGCTGTTGGGATGCTGGTCGGAGTTGAAGGCCACGAGGAAAGGCTTGCCTTCGCGTTTCATGCGGAGGATCGTACGCAAGGTCTGTTTCTGGGGAATACTGACGCTGTTAAAACGAGTACGCAGCTGCAGGATGACCCGATCGAAAGCCTTGTCCTTGGCGGGGCGATAGACCTGGCAGAACGTGTTGGGCAGTTGAGTATAGGTGTACATCTGCTCGGCCCACTCCCAATTGCCTTTGTGCCCGAAAAGGATGAAGCAGGGCACACCGTCGCGGGCACACTCATCAACGAGATGCACTCCATGCGGCTCCACTCGTCGCGCCATTTCCTCGTCGGAGATATGAAGAAGCTTGATCATCTCGAAGATAAGGTCGCACAAGTGGCGATAGAATCCTTTCTCTATCTTTCGGCGCTCTGCGTCGGTCGCGTCGGGAAAGACGCGAAGCAGATTCTCACGCACGACACGGCGACGATAAGGAAAGACATGCAACATCAGCCAACAAAGCCCGTCGCTCAGCACGAAGAGCCACGACAGGGGCAGGCGGGCCAGTGAACCAAAAAGACAAAGGTAGATGCGGTAGAGAATCTTATCTTTCATAATCGGAAATCGTTTGGATGATAGCTTCTGTAGCGCCTTCATGGCGTTGCATATAGGTGATGGCCGTCGTGCTGATCTTGGCCAGACGATTGTGGTCGTGCTTGAGGCCGGAGAACCACTCGTCGAGTTCATCAGCCGTCTCGACAATACGTCCAACTCCCAACTCAGCCAGCTCCTGAGCAGTAGGCTTGCGCTCTACACAAGGGCCGTAGGCTACGGGCAGGCCGTAAGCCGTAGCTTCAATAATACTATGTAAATAAGGTGTGAAACCACCGCCGACATACGCCCAGCGGGCATAGCGGTAGATAGAGGCCAGGGCTCCCATGAAATCGATGATGAGCACCTGCGTCTTCGAGAAATCCGTGTCTGCGCTGCAATCGGAATAGCGCTCGGCATGACACAACAAACGCTTCTTGATGCGGAGGATATTTTCGGGGCTGATCTCATGAGGGACGAAGATGAAGCGCGTGTCCTGATGGCGGTTGGCCAACGTGCTCACCAACTCCAAATCCTTCTTGTCGTGAATGCTGCCCGCGATGAACACATCCCGTCCATTGACGAAACGTGCGATGACAGCATTCTCGTAGGGAGTATGTGCCACCTTACGGGCGTTGTCGAACAAGGGATCGCCTGTGACGGTCACATTGTCGAAGCCTATCTGTTGAAGACGTTTTTTCGATGCTTCATTCAGCACGAAGAAATGCGTGTAGCTCTTCAATGCCCTTCGCCAAAGGCCACCATACCAATGCATGAAAGGTGCGTGCTCGGTGATGTTGGCCGAAATCAGATAGGTGGGAATCTGGCGCTTACCTAATTCAAGCAAGTAGTTAACCCAATACTCCGAGATGATGAACACAGCTTTCTCCGGCCTGACGGCATCGAGAAAGCGGCGTACATTCGAGGCCGTGTCAAGAGGCATGGGATATACGGCTTCGGCATGTTGGCGGTAGCGCTTCAGATAATCCAAGCCCGACGGCGAGAACACAGTCAGTACGACGCGCCAACGACCGGATTCGTGCAACTGACGGACGATGGGCTTTGCCACATTGTATTCTCCCAAGGACGACGCATGAACCCACAGCGTAGGACGGTCGTCGGCCTTCGTCCGTTCAGAGGCGGTGATGCTTTTCAGCAAGCCGCGCTGATTATTGACGAATTTCAGAAATTTCTTGCGAGGACGGTGCGTGAACAACGTGATACAACGGAAGAGAAATTCGAGGAGATAGGCAACCTGATTATATAAGAAATGCATAAGTTTTGACGTTTTCGGGTGCAAAGGTAATAGAAGTTCATCGGAAAACAGCATGAAACGTCATAAAATGTGTGAAACATTGCTGTAGATTGGCAAAGTTTCACTATATTTGCACCCAAAGAAATGCCAAACCATGATTTATCTCACCCTTCCTGATGCTCAAGAACGTCGCCTCAGTTTTTATTTGGCGATGGAGGAATATGCAGCGCGCCAGCTCAACGACGGCGATGACCTGTTCTTCCTCTGGCAGGTGGAACCGAGTGTCATCTTCGGACGTAATCAGGTGATCGAACAGGAGGTGAATATCAACTACTGCCGCCAGCACGGCATCGCTTTCTTTCGCCGTAAGAGCGGAGGGGGATGTGTCTATGCCGACCGCTCGAACGTCATGATGAGCTACATCACGCGTTCCGACGAGGTCGTCACCACCTTCAGCCGATATATGACCATGGTGGCAGCCATGCTCGCCGACCTTGGCATCAAAGCCACTACGACGGAGAACAACGACGTACTCATCGACGGCCGTAAAGTGTCGGGCAACGCGTTCTACCACATTCCAGGACACAGCATTGTGCATGGAACAATGCTCTTCGACACCGATATGCAGCACATGCTCTGTGCCATCACACCGCCCCAGACGAAGCTCGACAAACATGGTGTACAGAGCGTACGGCAGCGCATCACCTTGCTCAAGGAGCACACCGACCTCACCATCGATGCTTTCAAGGCATACGTTCGTGAGCACCTTTGCGACAAGTCGTATGAGCTCACACATTCGGACGTGCAGGCCATCACGACTATAGAAGAAGAATACCTTAACCCAATATTTATCTATGGAAAAGAAAACTTGTCTCTATGACCGCCACGTGGCACTCGGCGCACTGATGTCGCCCTTCGGCGGTTTCATCATGCCCATTCAGTACTCTAACATCACCGATGAGCACAACGCCGTGCGCCAGCACTGCGGTGTCTTCGACGTCAGCCACATGGGCGAAGTGCGCATAACAGGACCTGCCGCCGAACGCTACGTTCAGCACATCTTCACCAACGACGTCACCGATGCGCCCCTTGGACAGATCTATTATGGTATGATGTGCTACCCCAACGGCGGAACGGTCGATGACCTCCTCGTCTATAAGATGGGCGACAACGACTTCTTCCTCGTCATCAACGCCGCCAACATCGATAAGGATGTGGCTTGGATGAACGAACAAAAGGAAGGCTTCGACATCAACCTCGACCACCAAAGCGACTACTATGGTCAGCTCGCCGTTCAAGGCCCTGAAGCAGAAGCTGTCGTCGAGGAAGTGCTCGGCTTGCCTTGCAAGGAGTTGAAGTTCTACACGGCCAAGACGCTTGATGTTGCCGACGGCGACGAAGGTGAGACCATCATCATCTCTCGCACCGGATACACTGGCGAAGACGGTTTCGAGATCTACGGCTCACACGAATTCACTCAGCAAGCTTGGGATAAGCTTATGGAAAGCGGGCGTTGCAAGCCCTGTGGCCTCGGCTGTCGCGACACGCTGCGCTTCGAAGTCGGTCTGCCGCTCTACGGTGATGAACTCAGCGCTGACATAAGCCCCGTCATGGCTGGTCTCTCCATCTTCGTCAAACTCGACAAGCCTGAGTTTATTGGCAAGGAAGCTCTCGCCGAACAGAAAGCCAACGGCGTGGCACAGAAGCTCGTGGGCATCGAACTCACAGACAAAGCGATTCCCCGTCACGGCTACCCCGTCCTCTCGCCCGAAGGCGAAGCCATCGGCGAAGTGACCACAGGCTACCACTGCCTTAGCGTGGACAAGAGCGTCTGCATGGCGCTCGTCAAGACCGAATACGCCAAGCTCGGCACCGAACTCGCCATCCAAATCCGCAAGAAGGTGTTCCCGGGCGTGGTTGTCAAAAAGAAGTTCTACGATAAACATTATAAAAAGTAAAAGATTATGGCAAACTTTGAATCAGGACTCTACTACAGTGAGTCACACGAGTACGTTCGCGTAGAAGGCGAATTTGGTTACATTGGTATTTCTGACTATGCTCAGCACGCTCTGGGCAATGTCGTGTATGTTGACATGCCCGAAGTGGACGACGAAGTCACCGCAGGCGAAGAGTTTGGCGCCGTAGAGAGCGTCAAGGCTGCCAGCGACCTCATCGCCCCTGTCAGCGGCACCGTCGTAGAGGTCAACGAAGCCCTCGAAGATGAGCCCGAGCTCCTCAACAAGGACGCTTTCGCCAACTGGATCATCAAAGTACAGCTCTCCGACCCCGCTGAGCTCGACAACTTGATGGACGTTGAGGCTTACAAGGCTCATTGCGCAGAGTAATTTTATTCAACACAACGAATTTCACGAATTAAACGAATTATTTCACATTCATCTTTTAGATGTACTCTTTTCTCTACGAATTCATCATATTAGAGGCAATGAATAATTCGTTTAATTCGTATAATTCGCTGTAAAAAAGAAAAAGTATGTTTAAGTATTTTCCCCATACCGAAGAAGATCTGCAGGAGATGCTGAAAGCCTGTGGCGTCAGCTCTGTCCACGACCTCTTTGCCGATGTGCCCGAGGCAGCACGTTTCAAGCGTGAATACCGTCTGCCGCAGGCACTCTCTGAGACAGACCTCCGCCTCTTCTTCGAACAATTGACGCACCCATTGAGCACCCAGCAGCTCATCTGCTTCGCCGGTGCCGGCTGCTACGACCACTACGCCCCCAGCGTGGTCCAGAACATCATCGAGCGCTCGGAGTTCCTGACATCATACACGCCTTATCAGGCCGAGATTTCGCAGGGCACGCTGCACTACATCTTTGAGTATCAGTCCATGATAGCCGAGCTGACGGGCTTGGACATCTCCAATGCCTCGATGTACGATGGTGCTACTGCCACTGCCGAGGCGATGATGATGGCTTGGGGCAATGCCAAGAAAGCCACACGCGTGCTGGTCAGCGAAACCCTTGACCCGAAGGTTCGTCGTGTCGTAGATACCTACGCTCATTTCCATGGTGTTCCCCTCCAGCTCATTCCTGCTAAGAACGGCGCTCTCGACCGCGAAGCACTCGACAATGAGCTGGCCGAAGGAGGTGTGGCAGGCGTCATCGTGCAGCAGCCCAACTACTTCGGCATCGTCGAGGACTACTCGGGCATTGCTGATGCCGTGCACGAGCAGAAGGGTATCCTCGTCATCAATGCCACTCCCAGCGACCTCGCCATCCTAAAGACGCCGGGTGACTGGGGAGCAGACGTGGCTGTCGGCGAAGGCCAGAGCCTCGGTATTCCCATGACCTTTGGTGGTCCTGGCGTAGGCTTCATGGCTTGCACCGAGAAACTTATCCGTAAGATGCCAGGCCGTATCGTAGGTCAGACGCTCGACAACCGCGGCCAGCGTGCCTTCGTGCTGACGCTCCAGGCTCGCGAACAGCACATCCGTCGCCAGAAAGCCACCTCTAATATATGTTCCAACCAGAGTCTCATGGCGCTCTACGTGACCATCTACCTCAGCCTCATGGGCAAGGAAGGGTTGCGCGAAGTTGCCGAGATGAGCTACGCCGGTGCCCACAGCCTCTGCGACAAACTCCTCGCTACAGGCAAGTTCCAACTCACCTTCCCCGATCAACCTTTCTTCAACGAGTTCTGTGTTGACTACGACGGTGACCTCGATGCCCTTTTGGATGAAGCCACGGAATGCGGCTACCTCGCCGGCGTAAAGGTAGGCGAAAAGACGCTCATGCTCGCCGTCACAGAGCAGCGCACTCCCGAGGAAATCGAGGAACTATGTGAGATCTTAGACAAAGCTAATCACTAAAAACATGGACGCTTTCATTTCTTTTGCAAAGAACAACTTCGATCTGATCACGCTCCTTGTCGGCATCATTGGCGTGGTGATTAGCATCATTTCTGTGATTTACGAGCTAAAGAAGCGAAAGAGCAAAAGCGAGAAACAATGAACAGAACATTATACGGAAACCTGATCTTCGAACTTTCGAAGAAAGGACGCAAAGGCTACTCACTGCCACAGGATTACGACCGCACACACACCACAGCCG
>JAEEHP010000142.1 GCA_016280855.1 Bacteroidaceae bacterium | reverse complement strand
TCGAACAGGTCATGGCAACTGCCGAGAAAGGCATACGCGAGTTCATGGCAGGCAAGCCACTCAGCGTGCGCATTTACGAGATTGAACATCCCGACGTCCTCCTCTGGGCCGTTTGGAGCATTCAGCAGTATTGCAAGTTCATGTCGATGGAGAAAGGCATACAAAAGTACGGTCAGTTACTCCGCGACATCATGGAATGGCTCATCGCCGGCAAGCATGGCAATCTCTACGTCCACGACAACGGACTTGTCTATGCCAACGGCCGCGACAAAGCCATCACATGGATGAACTCTTCACAGAACGGACATCCTATTGTGCCACGCTCTGGCTATATCGTTGAGTTTAATGCTCTATGGTACAATGCCCTTATGTTCAGTGCCAAAGTCTGTCACACGATGAACGATGCAGCCGAAGCAGAGCACATCGAGGTGCTGGCAGAGAAAGCCAAGAAGAGCTTCGTCGATACCTTCCTCAACGACTTTGGCTACCTGCTCGACTATGTCGACGGCACCAACGTCGATTGGAGCGTTCGTCCCAACATGATCTTCACCTGCGCCTTCGACTATTCACCCCTCGATGCAAAGCAGAAAAAGGGCGTTCTTGACATGTGCACCAAGGAACTGCTCACCCCGAAGGGGCTGCGTACCCTCTCACCGAAGAGCGGCGGCTACAACCCCATGTATGTCGGTCCACAAGTGCAGCGCGACTATGCCTACCATCAGGGCACAGCCTGGCCTTGGCTTGCAGGTTTCTATCTCGAAGCATGCCTCAAGGTCTTCGGCTACTCACGCGTCAGCTTTGTCGAGCGTCAGCTCGTTGGCTACGAGGAGGAACTCTTCTACCATTGCATCGGCACGCTGCCCGAAGTCTTCGACGGCAATCCGCCCTTCCACGGACGTGGTGCCATGAGCTTTGCCATGAACGTGGCTGAAATCATGCGCATAGTGAAACTACTTGATAAATATATAATGGAATAAAGAAAGGAGGAAACATACTATGAAAGTTTTAATGTTCGGATGGGAGTATCCTCCTCACGTATTCGGCGGGCTTGCTACCGCCAACTATGGCATCACTCATGGTTTGAAAGCCCTCGGCGACATCGAGACATTACTCTGCCTGCCGCGACCTTTCGGCGATGAAGAGCAGGATGCCTGCAAGATTATCGGCATGAACTCGGTGCCCATAGCTTGGCGCGACGTCAATTACGACTTTGTGAAGCAGCGCCTTGGCAACATCATGTCGCCTGAAGACTACTATCGCTACCGCGACCACCTTTATGCCGACTTCAACTATATGCACGTCAATGACCTCGGCTGCATGGAGTTCGCTGGCGGCTATCCCAGCAACCTCACCGAGGAAATCAACAACTACTCGATCATCGCCGGTGTGGTGGCTCGCACTGAACAGTTCGATATCATCCATGCTCACGACTGGCTCACCTATCCTGCCGGCATCCATGCCAAGCAGGTGTCAGGTAAGCCCCTCGTCATCCACGTTCATGCTACAGACTTCGACCGCTCACGTGGCAATGTCAATCCAACTGTCTATGGCATCGAGCGCAATGGTATGGACAACGCCGACTGCATCATGTGCGTGTCGGAACTCACCCGTCAAACGGTTATCAACCACTACGGTCAGGATCCCGCCAAGTGCTTCGCCATGCACAACGCCGTCTATCCTTTGGCTCCTGAACTGCAGGCCATTGTCGAACAACGTCAGCCTTACAAGGATCGCAAGGAGAAGGTCATCACCTTCCTCGGACGCATCACCATGCAGAAAGGCCCCGAGTACTTCATTGAGGCTGCTAAGCGTGTGCTCGAGCGCACCAATAACGTCCGCTTCTGCTTTGCAGGTTCGGGCGACATGATGAACGACATGATCAATATGGCAGCCGCCTATGGCATCGCCGACCGCTGCCACTTCCCTGGTTTCATGAAAGGCAAACAAGTGTTCGAAATCTTCCGTGACAGCGATGTCTATGTCATGCCTTCCGTATCAGAACCTTTCGGCATCAGCCCCTTGGAAGCCATGCAAAGCGGCGTACCCAGCATCATCTCCAAGCAGAGCGGCTGCGCCGAAATTCTCGACAAGTGCATCAAGACCGACTACTGGGACATCGATGCCATGGCCGATGCCATGTACAGCCTCTGCACCAACGACGCCCTGCACGAATACCTGCAGGTCGAAGGCAAGAAGGAAGTCGATGGCATCACATGGGAAAAGGTGGGCGAACGCATCCGCAAGCTCTATGACCAGTGTTTGGAAAAGTATTCACATTAATCGTTAAACATTAAACATTAAACTATATGAAGACCATCTGTCTTTATTTCGAGATCCACCAGAACGTACATCTCAAGCGCTATCGCTTCTTTGAGATAGGTAAGGATCACTACTATTTCGATGATTACGAGAACGAACGCGGCATCACCGAGACAGCCGAGCGTTCCTACATCCCCGCCATCAAGACCTTCATCGAGATGGCCAAACTCTATGGCAAAGCATTTAAAGTCGCCTTCTCCATCTCAGGTTGCGCCATCGAACTACTCGAGCAATACGCCCCCGAAGTCATCGAGATGCTGCAAGAGTTGAACGACACAGGCTGCGCGGAGTTCCTCGCCGAACCCTACAGCCACGGACTCAGCTCTTTAGCCAACGAAGACGTCTTCCGCGATGAAGTAGCCCGTCAGGCCAAGAAAATGAAAGAACTCTTCGGCAAGAAACCTACCGTGCTGCGCAACAGTTCACTCATCTACAGCGATGACATCGGCGGACTCGTAGCCTCCATGGGCTACAAGGGCATGATTGCAGAGGGAGCCAAGCACATTCTCGGTTGGAAGTCGCCACACTTCGTTTATCATTGCGCACAGAACCCCAACCTCAAGCTCCTACTGCGCGACTATAAACTTAGCGACGATATCTCGCTACGTTTCAACGATTCCTCGTGGAACGAATACCCGCTCTTTGCCGACACTTACATGGATTGGATTGCCCAGCTACCAGAAGAGGAAAAGGTCATCAACATCTTCATGGAGCTCTGCGCACTCGGCATCTATCAACCCCTGTCGTCCAACATCCTTGAGTTCATCAAAGCCCTACCCGCTGTGGCCAAGGACCGTGGTATCACTTTCTCCTTCCCCTCGGAAATCGTATCCAAGTCCAAGAGCGTAGCTCCCATGGAAGTACCCTTCCCCATGAGCTGGAACGACGAGGAGCGCGACACCAGCTGCTGGCTCGGCAATGTCATGCAGCGCGAGGCTTTCCACAAGCTCTATAGCGTAGCTGACCGCGTACTCATCTGCAAGGACCGCCGCATCACCCAGGACTGGGACCGCATCCAGGCCTCCAACAACTTCCGCTTCATGACTACCAAGAACATGGGCGTAGGCTTCTATCGCGGCATCTACGATTCACCCTACGATGCTTTCACCAATTACATGAACATTCTTGGCGACTTCATCAACCGCGTCAATGCCCTCTATCCACTTGATATTGAGAACGACGAGCTCAATGCCCTGCTCACCACCATTCGCAACCAGGCCGATGAGATTAATGTCAAGGATGCTGAAATAACACGCCTACAGGCACGCTTGCAGAAGTTCGAGCCTGTTGAGAAGGCTGCACCCGCCAAGAAGGCCACTCCCACCAAGAAGGCTGCACCTGCAAAGAAAGCAGAGCCAAAGGCAGAAGTGATGAAGGCTACTCCTGCTAAGAAAGAGCCAGCCAAGAAGGCTTCACCTGCAAAGAAAGCAGAACCTAAGGCTGAAGTGAAGAAGGCAGAACCCGCTAAGAAGACACCTGCCAAGAAAGCTCCTGCCAAGAAAGCTCCTGCTAAGAAAGCTCCTGCTAAGAAGTAAAACCATCGATTTGTTTCCATTACAAGAAGGCTGACACTCGAGATGAATGTCAGCCTTCATTTTTACGCTACACATGATGCATGAAAGCATTTACCACAGATGAGGAATAAGCCGATAGCGTACTTTTTGTTTGTATTCAGCATACCCGTCGAGCTCATTCGACAGTACAGATTCTTCGTTTATGATGCGTTTGACGATAATAGGGATGTAGAGCAACATGATGACAAACGACCAAGGGGACGATAGAATCAAGGGCATAGAAAGAAAGAGTATCAAAGTGGACGTGTACATAGGATGACGAACGACGCCATACAAGCCTTTATCGACAACCTTCTGATTCTCATGCACCTCAATGATTCTGGACAGCCATACATTCTCACGCATCACTTCTGCATACATCACATAGCCCAGCAGGAAAGCTGCAGCTGCAGAAAGTACTATTCCATCTGGCAACATCCACCAATCGAAACGACGATTGAACCCGGCGATAATAAACATTGCCACAAACATCACACCGCTTATGGCAACGACGCGTTTCTGCTCACTTTCCTTTTCCTTAGCAGAGAGTCGTTTACGCAACAAGTCAGGATTACGTTTCATCAGGACTAACCCAAACAAGAACATCGGAACAAACAGAACGCCAATGAACAGCCACGCTTGCCAATAAGCAAACGTTCCTGCAGGAATGAATAATAGCACCATGACAATCACCAATCCTGCCAAAAACTTCGAGAGTCCTTGAAGAAACAGATTATTATTCATCTCAAACATTTTGAAAATCGTAATTGTTAATGACTATTCCAATAGTCCTCCAATCGCTTGGCTTCGTCCTTGGTGATATGTATCACGGCTCCATGCTTTGGCGACACGAAATTATTCATCTTCATGACACCCTCGTTGAAACGGCCTAAGGGTGTGAACGTTTTGAAATCAGAGGTCTCCACAAAACCGAAATTATGCGGGCGCACACTGAACACATCGTACATGACAACCCATTTTTCCTCGCCAATACGCTTCCACACGTTGGGAGCCTCGCAGGCACCACTTTCGCCATCAATCTGCTCGGAATGATAGTCGTCGAAATGATTGATACGGTCGCTTATCATGTACTTGATGCCACCAGGGTTCTCCTGCGCAACATAAGTCATGAAGTAACGCCCGTCAGGCATAGGACAGATATCGGCATCCAGCACTTGAATGGTAGAATCTGGATATTCGAACAATAGCTGCGGCTCTGTTTCGAGCGTGGTGAACGCTTCATCAGCATAGCTGTAGTAGAGCTTTGTGCGACCTCCAGGGTGTTGGCGTATAGTGAAATAGACCATAGGCTTACCTACGGCAGGATCCCAGATGGTCTGCGGAGCCCATGCACAGCCTATCTCACCGAATCGCTCCGGGAAGAGAAGGTCTATACGAGCCTCGTGGTGCGACCAATGAATAAGGTCGTCGCTGGCCATCAGCACCAGCCCTCGGTTGTTGCCCCAGCCATACTTATCTGGTCGTTCCCATTGTGTCGTGCGCAATCCCCTCTGCTTCCCGAACACATGGAGGTCAGTCATCGCAATGTAGAACATTCCGTTCGGGGCACGGCATATATGAGGATCGCGGATGCCACGCTGCTCTGCTATACTGTCACCGCCAATGATGGGCTGACCATTATTCACTGGTGTAAACGTGTAACCATCGTAGCTGATAGCCATGAAGAGCGAGTGGGTAGGATCGCTGAAATAGGTGAATAGATATGCACCCATGTCTTTCTCCTTGGGCAAGCGTTTCCGTTTGGCCTCGGCTGGTACGATAGTCACGACGAGCATCATTAAGGAAATCAATAGTGAAGGCTTCATACGCACGACAAAGTGTTTTATTACTAAAGTTCATGTCATCGCATTAACGGATTCCCGTAAATGCGATACAAAGGTAAGCAAGAATTGCATTCACGCCAAAAGAAAAGGCAATTATTTGAAGCTTACACACAAAAATACGCTCCCACTATTAACAATCCACCCCGCAAGCTCTCGTGATCTTGCAGGGTGGACTGATGTTGGGGCAGAACGATGTTCTGGATGACGAGAAATGGAGTTTATGAACACCACTTGACGTAGCAGAAGTCCTGACGGTGAGGCAGGTTCTCGTTCTTCGGGAAGATGCGATATGCGGACTTGAAGCCACCGGCATTGTTGCAGACATGGGTGACATGGAAGGTATAGAGGTTACCTTCGTGCTTGACCACTTCTAAGGGTTCGACGCTGTAGATGTGATCCTCGCCCTTCTTATCTGTCGTGAGCGTAACGAGCTCAATACCTATTGCATTATCAAGTCCAGCCTCATCGAGAACGATGTTGACATCGTATTTCTTACCAGCCTCAAGAATAAGGCCATTGGCGGGCTCGGAACGCTCGATGCTGACTACGCGAATGCTGTCCCAGCGCTCAGCCACAGCTTCCTTCCAAAGGGCAATTTCCTTGGCGAGCTGATTATCCTTTGCCTGCAACTTCTTAGAGCGTATGGCAAGGGGATTATAGAACTTGGTGTAGTAGTCGTCGAGCTGACGCTTCATGGTGTAGTGAGGCGCGATACGAGCGATGGAGTTCTTGATGACCTGAATCCACGAAGGGCTATAGCCCTTAGCATTACGGGCGTAGTAGGTAGGCATAATCTCGTTCTCGAGGAGTCCGTAGATGGTAGCTGCATCAAGCTGATCCTGATAGGTCTGGTTGTCGTAGGTGCGCTTTTCAGTAAGTGCCCATCCGGCTCCCTCGCGGTAGCCTTCGAGCCACCATCCATCGAGGACGCTGAGGTTGACGACACCATTCATGAGGGCTTTCTCACCGCTGGTGCCAGAAGCTTCGAGGGGACGTGTGGGGGTATTCATCCAAATGTCCACACCCGAAATGAGGCGACGTGCCAACTGCATGTCGTAGTTCTCGAGGAAGATGATCTTGCCGAGGAACTCGGGACGCTGGGAGATCTCGTAGATCTTCTTGATCAGTCCCTGACCGGCACCATCAGCGGGGTGAGCCTTACCTGTGTAGAGGAACTGCACGGGATAGTTGGGGTTGTTGACAATCTTCTCCAAGCGCTCGAGGTCGGTGAAGAGCAGATGGGCGCGCTTGTAAGTGGCAAAACGGCGTCCGAAGCCGATGAGCAGGGCGTTCGGATTGATCTTATCCATGAGGCTGACGACACGGCTGGGATCACCTTGATTCTTGAGCCACGAGTCACGGAACTGCTGGCGGATGTAATCGACAAGCTTGGTTTTGAGCTGCATACGGGTCTTCCAGATCTCAGCATCGGGCACATCGTAGATGGAGTGCCAAATCTGCTCGTTGCTCTGATCGGCAAGATGCTCGGGCGCAAAATGCTTGGCATAGAGCTTACGCCATTCGTAGGCACACCACGTGGGGAAGTGCACGCCATTAGTGACATAGCCGACATGGCTCTCCTCGGGGAAGTAGCCACGCCAGATGTTGGCAAACATCTTCTTGGAAACCTCACCATGGAGCCAACTGACACCATTGACTTCCTGACAGGTGTTGCAGGCGAAAGTACTCATGCAGAACTTCTCGCCGTGGTCATCGGGGTTCTGACGACCCATGCCGATGAACTCATCCCATGAGATGCCAAGCATCTGTGGATAACCGCTCATGTACTTGCCGAAAAGACCTTCCTCAAAGTAGTCGTGGCCTGCGGGAACGGGCGTGTGCACGGTATATAAAGAGGACGCGCGCACGAGCTCAAGGGCTTGGTTGAAGGTGAGACCTTCGCTGACATAATCAACGAGACGTTGGACATTGCAGAGGGCTGCATGGCCTTCGTTGCAATGGTAAACATCCTTTTTGATACCGAGCTTCTTGAGAAGCAACACGCCGCCGATGCCGAGGAGGATTTCCTGCTTGAGACGATTCTCCCAGTCGCCACCATAGAGGGCGTGGGTGATGGGACGGTCGTAATCGGAGTTGAGGTCATTGTCGGTGTCGAGGAGGTAGAGTTTCACGCGACCGACATTGACGCGCCATACGTAAGCATGAACCTGATAGTTCATGTAGGGTACGTCGATGACAAGGGGCTTGCCGTCGGCATCCATCTGCTGTTCGATGGGCAGACTGCCGAAGTTCTGGGCTTCGTAGTTGGCAATCTGCTGACCATCCATGCTGAGGGTCTGTGTGAAATAGCCAAAACGATAAAGGAATCCTACAGCCACCATATCGACATTGGAGTCACTGGCTTCCTTAATGTAGTCGCCTGCGAGGATACCGAGACCGCCGGAGTAGATCTTCAAGACCTGGTTCAAGCCATACTCCATGCAGAAATAGGCCACGGAAGCGCGATCGGTGCGCGGCTTCACGTCCATGTATGTGCGGAACTCCTTGTAGGTGTCGTTCATGCGCTTGAGGATATCACGGTCCTTAGAGAGCTCTGAGAGTTTCTCGTAGCTGAGACGTTCGAGCATCAGGACGGGGTTCTGTCCACATTCTTCGTAAAGCGCGGGATCGAGATGAGTGAACAGGCTGCGTGCACTGTGATTCCAAGCCCACCACATATTGTGGGCGAGCTCTTCCAGCTTGTTCAGCTCTGCGGGAATACTGCTCTTGACGACGACGGGCTTCCATTGTGCCTCGTTGGCATTACTTGCTTTAATCTTCATGTGTTAATAATATTGATAAAATGGTGAAATAACTATTGTTAGTAATCTATATATGTGTATAAATGTTAGAGACGAATAGCTATGTTGTCTGTCGGTTACGCTCGAGAGCCTTACGGAGGGCAATGTCATAAGCTTGATAGTAGTACTCGATGAAATACTTCCACTGAGCCTTGGCAGCGAGTGCAGAAGCAGCCTTGCGGGCAACTTCCACTTCCTTTGGTGCAAGGGCTGAGAAGCCAATGATCTCATCACGGATGCGGTCAGCGACCTCATCATAATTGTAGTCAGAACGTTGGATGACTTCCACTCCATCGCGGTCGAGATAACAGACATCAGCACCCTTCGAAGACTTGGTTTTCTGCTCGTTTGCCCACAAACCGAAGCCGGCCAACGTGGTAGTGATGCAAGGGACCTTGAACGCCACACTCTCCAAAGGCGTGTAACCCCATGGCTCATAGTAGGAGGGATAGACCGTGAGGTCGAGCCCCAGCAGGAGATCGTAGTAGTGAATGTTGAAGATTCCATCGGCGCCATCGAGATAGCAAGGCACAAACATAATCTTCAAACGCGCACTTTCGCGATTGTTGATACCATGCCGATGCAAAGCCTGCGAAACCATATCACCACCAGGCTCATAGAGATTGTGAGTGATGAAGGGATCTGGAAGGGGGCGGGAGGATAGTTGAGCGTTGGGCGTTGATTGTTGAGCAAGACGCTCTTTCAAGTCTTCACGCGGGCCTGCCTGCCACGCAGGTACTTCTATCAGAGCAAGCACAGGGCGCTGGAGACGATCGTCATGAAGGGTGCGACAAAGGGCTTCGATGTACACGTCAATGCCTTTGTTTTTCCACTCATAACGTCCACTGGTTGAGACGATGATGGTATCATCGTTAAAGTGAGTTCCCATCAGCGACTCGGCCACCTCGAAGATGCGTTTGCGTGCCTTACGGCGCCGGTTGACAAAGGTGACACCCTTAGGCACAAAGTCCATCTCGAATCCATTGGGAAGAACGACGTCAGGCTGCTTGTCGAGAAGCTCGAGACACTCGCGCGCCGTGACATCGGAAACTGTTGTGAAGCAATCTACATGGTGAGCCGTTTGCCGTTCGATGCTATGTTTCGACTGTACGTTGAGCTCATCGGCCATCTGGTTGCCGTTGTAAGCGAAAAGATAGTCGTAAAGCGGTTTGCCATTACCGGCTATGGAACGCCCGATAGTGGTTGCGTGAGTAGTGAAGATGGTAGCAATCGCAGGCACATGGCGTTGGACATATAACGCCCCAAGACCTGTCATCCACTCATGAGCCTGATAGACAACATTCATGCTCTCGTCGAGAAAATGCGTGTAGTAGCTCTCCACCACACGTCCAGCAGCATAGGAGAACATCGAGGCCTCATCATAGTCGCCATAGGCATGGAGGCTATCAACTTGATACTCTGTCCACAAGGCACCGTAGATATCATTCTTCTGAGCAAAGAAGGGACGGAAATCCACAAGGACGACTACGGGCTTGCCTGGAATCTGCCAACGTCCGATGCGGATGTTCAACCCCTCAGCGACTGCCTGCTTGCGCCAGTCGGCCCAGAGGCGCGGCTCCTCCTTGAACAAGGGATTCTCCTTCTCCTGCCAGAAGTCAGGTCCAATGAAAACAACCCTATCTGGGAGTGCTTCCTGTAATGTTTTTGCGCGTGTTGAAAGGACGGTATAGATTCCACCGACCTTATTACAAACTTCCCAGCTTGATTCGAAAATATAATGGGGAAGAAGCTTGTCTTGACTCATTTACCTAAACGGACTTATCTTAATTCGGGTGCAAAAGTACAATAAAAATTGGAAATAACCAACATTTTCTGCCCAAATTAGTTGGAAAGTCCACAATAAGTTGTACTTTTGCCCCCAAAATCATAACTAAATGTCATGAAACGCTATCTGATTACGACTTTTGCAGCCGCTTTTTTGTCATCGCTTATATGCTTCTCAAGCGAACCTTTTAAGGGTCGTTTCACCTCGAAGGACCTGAATCTGAAATTGGAAATCAACCTCTACGACGAGAGCGTTGAGGTGCCTGGCATGGAGATGTTCGGACCGCTGAACGGATACATCGCTGGCGAAGGTCTCTACCGTACGTGGTACATTTCGAAGATTCGTCAGATTGAGGGGCAGAAAGCCATCGTGCATTTCTCCAACGATTTAGGCTCGGAAACGCAACCCGTGGAACTTACCCTAATAAATGATTCAACCCTCCATTTCCGCGAGATTGAAGGATCGGTTATGAAGAAAGCGGTTGGGAAGAAGTTGGTGAAGATCACCTCCAACTTCGAGATGAAACGCCAATAGCCTCAGACCTGGCTGATAAGGTAGGCGATGTAGGCCACATAGCATAACACCAACACGCCACCTTCCCAACGAACCACACGATGACTCGTGCGGGCAAACAGCCAGAACAGCACATTTGCCAAGAGAAGCATGGCGAAGTCGGTCCACACAATCCCGTCAACGGGAAGCGGAACGACACAGGCGCAACAGCCGAGAATCCAGAAGATATTAAACAAGTTACTGCCAACGACATTGCCGATGGCCATAGCACTCTGACCCTTACGGGCGGCAATGACGCTGGTGGCCAATTCAGGAAGTGAAGTGCCGCCGGCTACTAAGGTCAGACCGATGACTGCCTCGCCGACGCCCAACGAACGAGCTACACCCGTCGCTCCATGAACGAACAGTTCGCCGCCGCCGATGAGCCCGGCCAAGCCTAGAAGCAGGAAGGTGATGATCTTCCACATGGGCATATCAGGCTCGGAGGATTCTTCGGTTTGTCCAAAACCGTTGCCTTTAGCCAAAGAGAAGGAATAAGCCATGAAGATGACGAAGAAGCCAAGAAGCACGATGCCATCACCACGCGAAAGCACATCGGTACTACCCGACTGACTGATGATCGTGTCCAAAGCCAGAGCCGGAAGCACTATGGCCGACAGCAGCGACAGAGGAATATCCTTGGAAACCGTGCCTTTGGACACCACAATGGGACAAACCAATGCCGAGAAGCCTACTATCATCAATGTGTTGAAAAGGTTGCTGCCCACAATATTGCCAATGCTCATCGCTGGAGCATGGTTGAAACTCGCCAGAAGACTGACGATGAACTCAGGCAACGAAGTGCCGAAAGCTACAATGGTGAGACCAATGACCAACTCTGGGATTTGGAAACGACGGGCAAGGCCTACGGCTCCGTCCGTCAGTTTGTCTGCACCGACGAGGACAAGTGCCGCGCCAAGGATGGTAATGAGGATATCAATGAACATATAATGTCGGAGGAAAAAAGATTTTTTGTGTATTTGATGATTATTTCTCAATTTTTGTGTAACTTCGCAGCCGAAAACCAATCTTTCTGCCTACTATGGCCTCTAACAAGTACAAGGACAATAAATCCATAATTTGCTGTGCGAAGTGCATTCATGCCAAGCTCATGCAATGGAGCAACAACCCGATCGTGGCCTACTGCAAAATCTACGACGAACGCTTCGTCGCAGAATGCGACCGCCAATGCAAATTGTTTCAGACTTCAGGCAACGTCAACCATGAGGTTGTTCATTTTGACCATTACGAGGAAGGAGATAACTTCTAAGGAACGAGCTCATAGCATTCACTCGGCACCTTGCGGCGCAACACGTCGAAGTTGAAATCAACGCCAGGTACGATGCCATAGCTGCGCAGCACAGCATCCACCGTCTTGCGCGCCAACTCGGGATGGTTGTTCTCCTCGCTGAGGTGGCACAGCCAAACGTGTCGCAAAGCTGGACTGGATGAATTTGCCAGCAGCTCAGCGGCTTCGCGGTTGCTCAAATGGCCCTCGGGTCCGCTGATGCGTCCCTTCAGATGTGCCGGATATGGACCCGCCATAAGCATCTCCGAATCGTGATTACTCTCAAGCACAAGGTAGTTGGCTTTCTCGACTTCTTCTTTCACACGTTCGGTGACGTGGCCGATGTCGGTGATCAAGCTGAAACGTATGCCTTCGTGCTCAATACGATAGCCAACGCAGTCGTTGCTGTCGTGAGGCACTTCGAAAGGCGTGATGTGGAGGTCGCCGATGTCGAATGACACATCCTTTTGTAAGAAGAATTTACTCTCAGGCTTCAACTGGGGCGAGACACAATAGTTGCGTGCAATGCCTTCATGAACTTCTGCCGTCGAATAGATGGGAATAGCATACTCGGCTGCAATCTTACCGACAGCCTTAATGTGGTCGGCGTGATCGTGAGTAATCAGGATGGCATTGATGCGGCTGAAAGAGAGGCCAAAGGTCTGAAAATGACGTTTAAGCGTGCGCATTGTCAAGCCTACGTCAATCAGTATTGCCGTGGTCTCAGTAGACAGGTAATAGCAGTTTCCACTGCTGCCGCTGCCTAAACAGATGAACTTCAGCATAGCGTTATATTTTAAATTCCGCCGCAAAGTTAATGAAAAATGAGAAAAGTTGGCTACCTTCTTATACTTTTTTTGGTCTTTTTACAATAAAAGACATTAGAAAGGTAATCCGACGGCAAAATGAAGCTGGAAATCGCGTTTCATGCGAGGATGAATGATGGGGTAACGGAGTCGTCCTTTTTCGTAAGCCGGATTGATGGCTTTCATGCCGCCGTCGAGTCGCAGGATGAAGTATCCGAAGTTTAGACGGAACCCCAGACCATAGGACACGGCTATCTGCTTC
The DNA here is from genome assembly GCA_016280855.1 of Bacteroidaceae bacterium. Taxonomy (GTDB): domain Bacteria; phylum Bacteroidota; class Bacteroidia; order Bacteroidales; family Bacteroidaceae; genus Physcousia. The sequence goes on along the minus strand of JAEEHP010000142.1, from coordinate 22,568 downwards.
CAAAACTTGTTGAGCTTGAACTGGCCACCCGGTTGTTCCTCGTATTCGCGCAGCGTCCAAATGTTGCCGGCATCGAGAAATACAGCACCATCGATTTTCCAGAACAGATGGCTCCGCCACTCCACGTTCATGTCGAGGCGAACATCACCCGTCTGACGAATAAAATCCACGCGACCGTCGGAACCGCTGAAACTACCAGGACCCAAACTGCGAACACTCCATCCACGAACGCTGTTGGCGCCTCCGGAGAAATAGCGTTTTTCATAGGGTAGGACTTTAGAATTGCCATAAGGATAAGCAATGCCGAAAGCAATGTGAGTGGCAAAAGAATTACGATCATCGAAACGGAAACTCTTGGAAAAATCGAAATCCAACTTCACATATTCAGCATAGGCAATGTTGAAAAGCGTATAGGCCCTCAGCGACTCGGAGTATTGTGTATGGAAGAGATTGGATACGCCATAGAGGAGATTACCTGCCGTTTCGATGGCCAAACGAATGCTGTAGGCATTGGTTCCATAGGAAGAACCCTGAGCCGTGGGAGGAAGGCTGGTGTAGTGGAAATTATAGCCCCACTTCATGATGAACAGGTTCTCGTAATTGTAGCGCAGGATGGCATTACGGCTACCGTTGTCGGCCAGATATTCTTTGCGGAAAGTCTCTGATATCCAAGGCATGAAGACATAGTTCAAGTCTATGAGATCGATGCGATGCTGACGCTTCATGTTGTCCTGATTCCAACGATAGCGCCAGGCTGCTGTGAGCACACGGCGATGGAACTCAGGGCGATCCTGCGAATCGAACATCAGCGAAGCGATGCTCTGTGCCTTAGCCGACTGGCGGAACTTGCGCGAAAGGAAGGGGAAACGGAACTCAGGGAAATTGAGGTCTGCCTCGACACCATATTCTATATAGTTCTGATCGGCATAACCCTCCAAGCCTTTGATGGCCTCAAAGGCACCGCGAAGCTCCAGCGAAAACATCGCCGACCGACGGAAGATGTTACGATTCTGATAGCCCAGACTGACGGCAGCGCCAAGATCGCCGGCCGAATTGGTGCCTTCGAGTTCAGCGGATACACCATGATGTTTGGCCATCAACAAGTTGACATAAGCATCCAATTCGTCGGACGCACGCGGAGAGGCATCCAATGTGAGATTGGCGCCCACCACGGCCGACAGCGAAGAAAGATTAGCATAGGTGTTCTGGACATCGGATTCGCGATAGAGGCTTCCTGGTTGGAGCTCGGATTTACCCATGAGGAAAGAGGGGCGTAGCCTCGTGTTGCCACGCTGGAAGAAATGGATGTCACGAACGCTGAAGCTGTCGATGTCGCTACTGGGGTTCTGAATCTGGCTCCGTTCCACATCGGTCAGGAAATAGACCTGCCCCAAACGGTAACGAGGATGCAAATGCAGACTATCGGCATAGTTCTCACGGTACAACGGTATGCGAAGGGTTAAAGCTACCTGCAGAGGCGCCTGAGTAGTATCTGCATCAAAACGTACGAAACTCTTGTTGAAGCGTTGATAACCGGCGTTCTGCAGCAGGGATGTGATGCGACTTCGTTCCATCTCCAATTGATTGATGTCGAATGGCATACCTTCATACAGCAAGCTCTCGTCCCAATCTGAAGTGATCAAGGAATCCAGTATAGGATCTTCCACGATGCGGGTGATAGAGCTGACAGTGTAGCGCTCATGGGCACGGATATTAAAGGAAAGCGACAATTTGCGTTTGCGGAGGCGTTTCTGAACATCCACCTCAGCGTTGAGGAAACCGAGATTGCGTACGGCAGCTTCCATGTTCTCACGTCCGCGCTCAGCCTGAACACTATCGAAAACGACTGGTGCCTCGCCGATCTTACGGAAGAATCGATTCACACGGCGTGTACTGTCGGTGCCGCTGATGCAATAGACACCGAGAGGCACCTTGAAAAGGCTGAACCAACGGGAATTGGGATGCTGACGCACATAACCGCTAAGCTGGTTCGTGGGCACATCATCGTCGTCGGCCTTCAACGAAATGCGATCCAGCAACAATTCATCATCTTGAAGAAAACGCTCAGGAGCACAACCGGCAAGCAGCCCACACAGCAGCGGGAACAAGCAGAGGATGAGGAGCAGATGAGCGCGACGACACATAACTGAAAACGAATGCAATTATAGATGAAGCAACACGTCAATTGAGACTACATTGGAATATCTTGACGACGTCGGAACTCGGCCAGCACGATGCCTGTAGCCATGGCAACGTTCAAGCTCTCGGTCGTAGGCTGGTCGGACGGGTAATTAGGAATAAACAAATGGCGCTGACACAAGGCGCTGACCTCGTCGGACACGCCATTACCTTCGTTGCCCATAACGATAATGCCATCGCCCGACAAGGGTTCGTGCCAGAGGGACTGGCCGTCGAGCTTCGTGTCATAAACAGGAAAGCCGGAGGGCAGCGAGGAGAGAAACGACGGCAGCTCGACATAATGCACTTGAACACGGGCGATGCCACCCATCGTGGCTTGTACGACCTTAGGATTCCACACGTCAGCGGTCTGGGACGAGCACCAGAGATGATGGATTCCGAACCAGTCGGCTACGCGAATGATAGTGCCGAGATTGCCTGGATCCTGCACACCGTCGAGAGCGATGTGCAAGCCCTTCAACGAAGGAGCATCGGGGGCGGAAAAGGAGGGGATTTCGAACAAGGCAACGACTTGCTGGGGCGTTTGCAAAGCGCTGATGCGCGAGAGTTCGTCGTGAGTGATGATTTCTGATGGATGAACGCCAATGGCGGCAGTATTGTCCTTAGCCCATTCCTCAGTAGCCAATAACAGACGGCAACGAAACACAGGTAACAATTCGCCGATGAGCCGAGGCCCTTCGGCAACAAACAATCCTTCTTGACGACGGAACTTGCGTTGACGTAGGGATGTGACGAGGCGGATTGTAGCTTTAGTCAACATGAGCAGAGCGGACGCGACTTAGTGTCTCAGGCGTCATCTGCAAGAACGAGGCCACGTGAACCATAGGAGCGCGGAGGATAATCTCCGGCTTACTCTTAAGAAGACGAACGTAGCGTTCGGTGGCATTCTCAAAGCGCTGGCTGTCAGCGTGTTCTTGCGAAGAGATAAGGGCATGTTCGAGGATGCAACGATAGAAACGCGCCATTTCCTTGTCGGTCTCTACCAGAGCGAGCAGGGCATCGTGGGGAATGCCGAAGAGCCAGGAGTTCTCCAACGCTTCTACCATCAGTCGCGATGGATTCTGCTTGAGGAAACTCTCGATACAGATTACGATGCGCCCTTCGTAGGAGAAGTGTTCCGTCACATCACGACCGTTCTTGTAGTAGAACTGTCTAACCATACCCTTCTCAACATAGTACATGAACTTACATACATCACCCTCCTTTAGCAATTTCTCCCCCTTGGCTACCTTGTACGGCACCAAGAGTTCAGACAGCGTGGTGATGCCCTGGGTTGAAAGCGTGCAATAGCGTCGAGCTATCTCGCGTGCAATGTCTCTTCGTTTGTCCATAGAAATCTCTCCTTAATCCAATTTTAGAACGGCCAGGAATGCCTTTTGCGGCACCTGCACGTTACCGATTTGCTTCATACGTTTCTTTCCTCGCTTCTGCTTCTCGAGCAATTTGCGTTTGCGGCTGATATCACCTCCATAGCATTTTGCAGTGACATCCTTTCGCACTTGTTTTACGGTTTCGCGAGCTATGATTTTGGCGCCGATAGCTGCCTGTATGGCGATGTCGAACTGTTGGCGCGGTAGTAATTCCTTGAGTTTCTCACACATACGCCGACCGAAGTCCACCGAGTTATCGACGTGTGTCAACGTGGACAGGGCATCGACAGGCTCGCCATTGAGCAAGATGTCGAGCTTCACAAGCTTCGACGGACGGAATCCGGCCTGATGGTAGTCAAACGAAGCGTAACCCTTCGAGATGCTCTTCAGCTTATCGTAGAAGTCGATGACGATCTCGCCCAAAGGCATAGCAAACTGTATCTCCACGCGGTTGCCGCTGATGAAATCCTGCTTGATGAGTTCTCCGCGTTTGCCGAGGCAAAGCGTCATGATGGGACCGATGAAATTAGACGTGGTGATAACGGAAGCGTGAATGTAGGGTTCCTCGATACGGTCGATGAGCGTCGGGTCGGGCATTCCGGCTGGATTATGCACCTCCTTCACCTCGCCCTGTTTGTCGTAAACCATGTAGGATACGTTGGGAACGGTCGTGATGACGTCCATGTTGAACTCGCGATCCAAACGTTCCTGGACGATCTCCATGTGCAACAGACCGAGGAAGCCGCAACGGAAGCCGAAGCCCAAGGCGACTGACGACTCGGGCTGGAATGTCAGCGAGGCATCGTTCAGCTGCAGCTTCTCCAAGGAAGCGCGCAAGTTCTCGTAGTCCTCCGTTTCGATGGGATAGACACCAGCGAACACCATGGGTTTCACTTCCTCGAAACCGGCAATGGCATTGACCTTGCCCAACGACTGAACATGCGTTATCGTGTCGCCCACCTTGACTTCCGTGGCTGTCTTGATGCCGCTGACGATATATCCTACGTCGCCGCAATGGAGTTCCTGACGAGGAACCATATCCATCTTCAGCACACCGATCTCGTCGGCATTGTATTCCTTGCCGGTGTTGATGAACACGACGTTGTCGCCTTTTCGGATGCTACCGTTGACAATCTTGAAATAAGCAATAATGCCACGGAACGAGTTGAACACGGAGTCGAAGATGAGCGCCTGTAGAGGTGCACTCTCGTCGCCCGTGGGACAGGGGATGCGATCGACCACGGCATTCAGGATGTCATCGACGCCCTGCCCAGTCTTGCCGCTGGCACGGATTATCTCTTCGCGCTTGCAGCCCAGCAGGTCGATGATCTCGTCCTCCACCTCCTCAGGCATGGCGTTGGGCATATCGCATTTGTTCACGACGGGGATGATTTCCAAATCGTGGTCAATGGCCATGTAAAGGTTGGAGATGGTCTGGGCCTGCACGCCTTGTGTGGCATCGACGACGAGCAAAGCCCCTTCGCATGCGGCGATGGATCGGCTCACCTCGTAGGAGAAGTCAACGTGTCCCGGAGTGTCGATGAGGTTGAGGATATACTTCTGTCCGTCGCGCTCATATTCCATTTGGATGGCGTGGCTCTTAATGGTGATGCCACGTTCACGCTCCAGATCCATATCGTCGAGCATCTGCCCCTCAGTGACCTGAATGGTGTTGGTGCGCTCCAGCAAACGATCGGCCAAGGTGCTCTTGCCATGGTCGATATGAGCAATGATACAGAAGTTCCTAATATGTTTCATGGGCGCAAAGGTACAAAAAGAATGTGATTTTCACAAATTGAAAGCCCCGTTTTTCATTAAAAAGGCCATAAATAATGTACAAAACGCAAAAATCCCCTGCAAAGTGCCTTGCACTCACAGGGGAAATCGTGTGATTTTTCAATCAATTCGTCTTACTTGAGGCTGAAGACGGGATCCTTCTCATCGCCTTCGACGTTGAGCTTGTCCTCACGGAGCAGCCAACCCAGACCGAGATAGAGATCCTTCTCGCTCTTAGCCTTTGCGGCCTTCTTCAGATCCTTAGCGTTGAGAGCGCCATTTTCGTTGAGTGCCGTCCAAATGGCACCTGCGATTTCACCTGCTTTTGCAAACATAATTCTTTTTACCTTAAAGTTAATTAAATACAACGATAACGTTGCCTTGTTTTGTTTATTGCAGGAGGGCTAAAAGCGCCTCCTTTTGTGAAAAGCGGTGCAAAGGTACGACTTTTTTACATAATATGCAACTTTTTGCATGAAAAATAAGCCCTTGCGACCTTTTTTGAACCCGTAAGGACATCCTCATTATCCAAAACACGTCTATACGTGCAACCCGATACGTCTATACGTGCAACCCGATACGTCTATACGTGCAACCCGATACGTCTATACGTGTAGCCCGATACGTCTATACATGTAAGCAAAAAGAAACAGGCCCCACTCGTAAGTGAGACCTGCTTGTACGCCCTCAGGGGCTCGAACCCTGGACCCATTGATTAAGAGTCAATTGCTCTACCAACTGAGCTAAGGACGCATCCGACTGTTGAAGTCTTGCCTATTGTGTACGCCCTCAGGGGCTCGAACCCTGGACCCATTGATTAAGAGTCAATTGCTCTACCAACTGAGCTAAGGACGCAACAAGCGGACTTTCTGTGTCCACAACGGGTTATTTACCGTCGTTTTTCGTTTTGCGGGTGCAAAGGTAGTACGTTTTTGCGAAACGACCAAACTTTTTGCCCTTTATTTTTCCTTTTTGGCGATTTAGCCTTTCTTATTTGATGATTTCGAGCTCGCGGAACACACGAGTGAGGGCTTCCACGGCTTCATCAACCTGTTCCTTGGTATGCGTTGCCATGAGTGCGACGCGCACCAACGTGTCTTGCGGAGCACAAGCGGGAGGAATCACGGGATTGATGAACACACCGGCGTCGAAAGCCATCTTCGTCACGGCAAACGTCTTGTCCACGTCACGCACATAGAGCGGAATGATTGGGCTCTCGGTATCGCCGATCTCGAATCCAGCATCGCGGAAACGCTTCAACGCGTAGTTAGTGACATCCCAAAGCTGCTTGATGCGCTCAGGCTCACGCTGGATGATGTGCAGGGCCTCACGAGCTGCGGCGGTAGCGGCTGGTGTGCAGGAAGCAGAGAAGATATAAGTACGTGTGTGGTGACGCAGATAATTGATGATGGAGCTGTCGGCAGCGATGAAACCGCCGATGCTGGCCAGGCTCTTCGAGAAGGTACCCATGATGAGATCCACCTCGTCGGTCAGGCCGAAGTGATCGCACACACCCCTACCCTCACGTCCGAAGACACCTAAGCCGTGGGCCTCATCGACCATGACAGCTGTGCCGGGGTACTTCTTCTTCAGTGCTATGATCTCGGGCAGCTTGCACAAGTCGCCCTCCATCGAGAACACGCCATCGACAACGATGAGTTTCACGACATCCTCGGGACAACGTTGCAGCAAAGCCTCCAGCTCTGCCATATCGTTGTGCTTGTACTTCAGGCGCTGCGAGAAGCTGTTGCGAACGCCGTCCACGATGCTCGCATGGTCGCGGTCGTCGCAGATGATGAAGTCGTGGCGGTCGGTGAGCACGCCGAGCACACCGCTGTTGACGGTGAAACCTGTGGCGAAGCACATCGCTTCCTCCTTACCGACATATTCAGCCAGTTCTTTCTCTAATTGAACGTGCAAATCAAGCGTACCGTTCAGGAAACGTGAGCCGGCACAGCCGCTGCCATACTGACGCATGGCCTGGATGCCTGCTTCGATGACGCGGTCGTCACCCGTTAAACCTGTGTACGCATTTGAACCGAACATCAGCACGCGATGTCCTTCCATGATGACTTCAGTACCCTGTTTGCCCTCAATCTCGCGGAAATAAGGATAGATTCCGAGCGCTTTATACTTCTGAGGGCGGTCGTACTTAGCCAGTCTTTCTTGTAAAATTCCCATATATAAAATAGGTATATTCGTTATTGCGGGTGCAAAGGTACATAAAAAATCCCGACTATACGCACTTTTTTGATGAAAATGTGCAAGAAAGCTTAAATTTCTCTATTCGCCTGCCTAAGAATGAGATTTTTTGATTACTTTTGTGCGGATTATGTACACAATACAATCTATGAGCAAGACCAAACTGCTGTTTATCGCCAATCCGATCTCCGGTACGCGCGACAAGAAACCTGTTATAGACTCCTTGCCGTTGTTCCTCGATGCGGAACGTTTCGAGTGGGAAGTAGCTTGGACCGATCACAAGGGTCACGCCGCCGAGTTGGCATTTCAAGCTTCGGAGGATGGTATAGATGTCTGCGTGGCCATCGGCGGCGACGGCACCGTCAACGAGGTGGCCCGTTCCCTCCGCCACTCCAACACGGCGCTGGGCATCGTGCCCATGGGCAGCGGCAATGGTCTGGCACGCCACCTGCAGATTCCCATGAACCCAGACGGTGCCCTGCGTGTGCTCTCACGCTGCGACATTAAAGCCCTCGACTACGGCCTCATCAACGAGATTCCCTTCTTCTGCACTTGCGGCATGGGGTTCGATGCCTTCATCAGCGAGAAGTTCGCATCAGCCGGAAAACGGGGACTCGGCACATACATCGAGAACACCCTGCGCGGCGGACTGTCTTACGAACCGGAAACCTATGAGATTGTGGTGGACGGCCAGACGGAGCACTATACGGCGTTCATCGTTGCCTGCGGAAACGCGGCCCAGTACGGCAACAATTTCTACATTGCGCCGCAAGCCTCCATGAGCGACGGCCTGCTCGACGTCACCATCATCGAGCCGCTCAACGTGCTCAAGGCACCGCAGCTGGTCATGCAGATGATCAACAAAACGCTCGACACCAATTCCCACGTCCGCACCTTCCGCTGCCAGTCGCTGCACGTCCATCGCACACAACCCGGCGTCATTCACTACGACGGCGAACCTGCCGAAACGGGATGCGACATCGACATCCGCTTAGTGCCAAAGGGCCTGCGCGTGGTAGTCAATGAAGCCGCCGACAAGAGTACAGCGCCGATCATCAAGGACATACAGGACATCTACGACCAGATTACAGGCGACATCAAGGCTCAGCAGCGTAAGCTGCGCGCCATCAACAAGAACCTCCTCGACCGCATTCTTCTGCGCAACCGATGATCTGTTGACGCTCAACTTTCAACTTTCAACTCTCAACTTTCAATTTTCAACTCCCCCATGCTCTCCGACTTTCTGCCGACAACCCGCAAGGAGATGGAACTGCGCGGCTGGGATCAGGCTGATGTCATCCTGCTCTCTGCTGACGCCTACGTCGATCATCCCTCGTTCGGCGCGGCGGTCATCGGGCGTCTGTTGGAAGCCGAGGGTTTACGCGTAGCCATCATCCCTCAACCCGACTGGCACGGCGACCTGCGCGACTTCCGCCGCCTGGGGCGGCCGCGTCTCTGGTTCGGCGTGGCTCCCGGCTGCATGGATTCGATGGTCAACAAGTACACGGCAGCCCGTCGCCTACGCTCGGAGGATGCCTATTCACCCGATGGCCGTCATGACTTGCGACCGGAATATCCCACCATCGTTTATACCCAAGCCGTCAAGCAGCTCTTTCCCGACGTGCCCGTTGTGCTCGGAGGCATCGAGGCATCGTTGCGTCGCCTCACCCACTACGACTATTGGCAGGATCGTCTGCGCCCCAGCATCCTCCTTGACAGCGGTGCCGACTGCATCCTCTACGGCATGGGCGAACAACCGACGTTGGAGCTCACCCGCCGCAGCCTCGAGCTCATCGAGAGCTACCACCCTGCCCTCGCCTACGACGACGAAGGCAACGCCATGCTCACCGCAACGGCCCTGCGCGAGGCTCTCGTTTCCTTGAAGCAGTCCGTCGTCATCTACGACAACGAGAAGGACATCCCGAGCGGCATCACAGCCGACGACATCGTCCTTCACAGCTATGAGGACTGCCTCAGTGAGCCGCGTCATCACGCCGAGAACTTCCACCAAATCGAGAAGCAAAGCAATAGCGACGATGCCCACCGCCTCATCCAGCAGACGGGTCGCCGATGGGTCGTCGTCAATCCCCCTTACCCGCCTCTGACCACCGAGCAACTCGACCACTCCTTCGACCTGCCCTACACACGGCTGCCCCACCCTCGCTACGAAGGCAAACGCATCCCGGCCTACGACATGATCCGTTTTTCGGTGTGCCTGCATCGCGGTTGCTTCGGCGGCTGTGCCTTCTGCACCATCTCGGCTCATCAGGGCAAACACATCATGAGCCGTTCCAAGGCGAGCATCCTTCGCGAGGTAGAAGCCATCGCCCAGCTGCCCGGCTTCCGCGGCAATCTATCCGACCTCGGCGGCCCTTCGGCTAATATGTACCAGATGCAGGGCAAGAACCTCAAGGCCTGTGCCCATTGCCATCGCCCCTCGTGCATCTTCCCGCAGGTGTGCCCCAACCTCAACGGCGACCACCGCCCCCTGCTCGACATCTATCGTGCCGTGGATGCCCTGCCGTACATCAAACGGAGTTTCATCGGAAGCGGCGTGCGCTACGACCTCCTGCTCCACGACTGGAAGGACGATGACCTCAACCGTGCTGCTGCCGACTACACCCGCGAACTCATCACCCGTCATGTCAGCGGACGCTTGAAGGTAGCCCCTGAGCACACCTCCGACCGCGTGCTGCAGCTCATGCGCAAACCGTCGTTCCGTCTGTTCCATGCGTTCAAACGCCGCTTCGACCAGATCAATCGCGAGTGCGGCCTGCGCCAGCAGATCATCCCCTATTTCATCAGCTCCCACCCGGGTTGCCATGCCGAGGATATGGCCGAGCTGGCCGTCGAGACCAAGCAGCTTGACTTCCATCTCGAACAAGTGCAGGACTTCACGCCGACCCCCATGACCACAGCCACCACCATGTGGGCCACAGGCTACGACCCCGACACGCTGCAACCCGTCTTCGTCGCACGCACTCCCTCGGAGAAGCAAGCCCAACGCATGTTCTTCTTCTGGTACAAGCCCGAGGAGCGCCATCGCATCGAGGAGGAACTACGGCGCATCGGACGCATGGATCTACTCACTAAGCTCTTCGGCGTTAAACCAAACGGCACCTCTGCTGTCAAAAACAAGAAATCATTTACACATCCTAACAATAAGCACAAATGAAGAAAGTGATTCTCACCTTGATGACTGCCGCCCTGTTGTTCGGCGTAGCCATCTCCGCAGCTGCTCAGTCCAAGACCGAGAAGCGTTACGACTACACCATCAAGAACCTCCGCCTCGACAAGAAGACGGAAGCAGCCTTCGGACCCATCCTCAAGGCTTACCTCAACGAACGCAAGGCTGCGGGCGACATTTACGACGACGTCAAGGACAAATACAAGGCCGCCGAGAAAGCCGGCACCCTCACCGACTCTCAGGCCAAGCAGCTCTTCGAGGCCAAGCTCGAATCCGAGACCAAGGAACTGGCAGCTAAGAAAAAGTACTATCCCGAGTTCCTCAAGGTGTTAAAGCCCAAGAAAGTGTGGTACGCCTTCGACCTCGCCAACGAGAAGATGAGCAAAATCGAAGGACGCGACAAGGATTAAACCTCAAAGCCCCTCGACAGTTATGTCCAAAGAGCGAATTGTCTTCATCGACTACATCCGTGTCGTAGCTTGCTTCCTCGTGATGCTCGTCCACGCCAGCGAGAATTTCTATGGCGCTGACGCCTCCGGCTTAGCCGGCAACGTATCTATGCTGGCCAACGAATCCAACCGTTTCTGGGTGGCCTTCTACGATGGTGGCCTCGCGCGCACGTGCGTACCTTTATTTATAGTAGTATCTTCGTTTCTTCTTGTTCCCCTGCGTCCAGACCAGAGCATGAGCGGTTTCTATCGCCATCGTTTCCTGCGCATCCTTCCGCCGATGATCATCTTCATGCTCATCTACACCTTCCTGCCCCTCGCCTGGGGTGCGATGACTTGGGAACAGTCGATGAACGACCTTCGCCATCTTCCCTTCAACTTCCCGTCGATGGCAGGCCACCTGTGGTTCATGTATCCACTCATCAGCCTCTACCTCATCATTCCCGTCATCTCCCCCTGGTTGGAGCGTGCCTCGGCCCGCGACGAACGCATCTTCCTCGGCATCTTCGCCTTCTCGACGCTCATCCCATGGCTCCAGCGTTTGGTGATGCCCGAGTTGTGGGGCGCCTGCTTCTGGAACCGCTACGACATGCTATGGTATTGTTCGGGTTATCTGGGCTACCTCGTGCTTGCCCATTACATCCACAAGCATCTCGACTGGTCGCGCGCTAAACGTCTCCGCATGGGCTCCATCTGCTTCGTCATCGGTGCCGCTTTCACCGCCTGGTCGTTCTGGTACCGCGGCACGCCCGGTCAGCTCATCGAGACGCCGCTGCTGGAATGGAGTTGGGAGTTCTGCACGCCCAACGTCGTCCTCGCCACCTTCGGCGCTTTCCTGCTCTTCACGTGTATTGAACAGAAGCAGGCACCCCAATGGATTACCACGACAGCGAAGCTCACTTTCGGCATGTACCTGATGCACCTGCTCTTCCTGGCCCCCATCAGCAACGCCATCATCGGCGGCGACGCAGCCAATCCCCTCATCCCGGTTTGGGCAGCGATTCCCGTTATCGCCATTCTCTCCTTCCTCTGCTGCTGGATCACCACCAAGCTCCTATCCCTCATTCCCGGCAGCAAATGGATCATCGGTTAGACAACCGCTCAATATCATTATTGCAATTGCCACATTTCTTCTTTTTAAACAACGAATTATACAAATTAAACGAATTTAAGCTTGCGTCGTGGTTGTGAAGAAAGAACCATAGGACAAGAAAGAATTCGTAAAATTAGTATAATTCGTTGTTTTATAAACGACTGCTGTGGCAACTGTTTTTTACTGGTACAAGTCGGCGGTCTTTGTCTTGCCCCACGACTGCCAGGTGGGAAGCGACGGGTCGTTCACCATTGCATCTACCTCGCAGCGGATGCCCTGCATGACATTCTTTTCGAGAAAGACCTTTTCCACATCCCACATGAAACCCATATACGCCGCCACGTCGTGACCTAGTCCGTCGAAGCGCCAGATGCTGTAGTTGCAACCCTGTTTCTTCAGACGCTTGGCGATATAGTCGCTGCCCCAAATGCCACGACGAGGAAGGCCGAAGTGGTTGTACGCCACGATCTTGTCGGCGGTGCCGTGGAAGAAAAGGATCGGGCACGGCGCTTGCTCGAACTTAGGAGCGCCCGTTTTGCTGATGATGGCGCCCGAGAAGCTCATGACGCCCTTGAACGCAAATCCTTCGGGCAGGCCCTCGGTCTCGCCGTTAGCGATGGCGTTAGCACAGGCCAGCGAGATGATGGCTCCCGCGGAACTGCCGGAGAGGACTATATTGTCGGCTGGTACGTTCAGCTCGGGATGTGTTGCAAGAAAAGAGACGGCGGAGAAGACATCCTCGACACCCATCTGCTGCGACAGCATGAAGCGGTCGAGCGCCTTCACGGCACCACGCAGACCTTTGCCCATCCGGTAGCCCTTCATGCCCAGACGATAGTCGATGGCAATGACGGTGTAGCCGTTGGCATTGAGATGGCGGAACCATGGACGAATCCCGGCATCGCTGCGCTTGCCCGAGACGAAGCCGCCGCCGAAAACAAACATGATGGCGGGTTTGGCTACGCCCTTGAAGGTGGTTTGAGCGCTGGAATCGGGACGGAAGATGTCGAGGTAGAGCGCACAGGTATCACGCTCTGCGAATCGATAAGTCTCCTGAGCCGTCGCGCCAAGGCAAAACAGCAAAGCCACGACAACTCCCAATAATACTTTCTTACTCATTTTCTACAACTAATTAATGAATTAAACGTTGTCTTTTAAAACATCTTCCGTGCCAACTGATATATCATTGTTTTATTTTGTACGCAATAGGTGATTGATCGTGTCCCAATCCGTTAGCAGGTCGGCTACAACATAACACGAACCGCCGACGAAGATGAAGTCGGAGGGGGATGCATCGGACAGGGCTGCCGACACGGCTGCCTGAACGGTGGGGAAGGTGCGGACGGGAATCCCTTTGCCGATGAAAGGAGCAGCAAGGGAATCAGCAGGCAGGGCGCGATGGCAGGAAGGCTGCGTGAAATAATAAGTGGCACGATCCTTCAACGCCTCGAGGGCCGAGACGGCAAACTGATAGTCCTTGTCGTTGACCATGCCGAAGACGATACGCAGGTGACTGTTGGGCTGCTCCGAGAGCTGACGGACGACATAGCTGATGCCTGCAGCGTTATGTCCGGCATCGCAAACCAACGTGGGACACTCGCGTAGCTGCTGCCAGCGGCCTTGCAAACCCGTGAGTTCCATGACGTGAAGGAGTCCATGGGCTACGACCTCATCGGTCAGCAGGCCGCGATAGGAACGCTGCTTACGGAGTTCATCGACAGCGCATTGCACGGTCTGCATATTAGCCTGTTGATAGTCGCCATTGAGCTGACATTCGACCTGCGGGAACTGCTCTTCGTCGGCAAAACGGATGATGCAGCCCTTGGCCTTGGCTCGGGCGGCAAACACCTCGCGCACATCGGGATGGCCATTGGTCTCGCCGACCACGACGGGCACACCCGTCTTGATGATACCAGCCTTCTCGCCGGCTATCAGCGGAAGCGTGTCGCCAAGGAACTGCTGGTGGTCGAAGGAGATGTTGGTGATGACGGCCAGGTCAGGGCGGATGATATTGGTGCAGTCCAGACGACCGCCCAAGCCCACCTCCACGACGGCGACATCGACCTGTTCCTCTTTGAAATACTTGAATGCCAAGGCCGTAGTCAGCTCGAAGAACGAGGGCGACAATGGCTCGAAGAACGCACGTTCCTGCTCCACAAAGCGCACTACCCTATCCTCGCTGATCATCTCGCCGTTCACACGGATGCGCTCTCGGAAATCGACGAGATGGGGCGAGGTGTAGAGTCCTACCCTCAGCCCTGCCGACTGCAGGATGGCAGCCAGGGTCGAGGACACAGAGCCCTTGCCGTTGGTGCCGGCCACGTGAATGGTGCGAAACTTCTGGTGGGGATGGCTGAAATGAATGTCAAGGGCCATCGTCGTCGAGAGCCCCTCCTTATACGCTCCAGCCCCTATGTTCGAAAACATCGGGGCTGCGTGATAGAGATAATCAACGGTTTCTGCGTAGTTCATCAGTCAAACATCTGCTTGAACTTGTTGAAGATATTCGACTTCGTGGTCGAGCTGGGCTGGAAGCTGTCGCTCTGGCGGAACTTCTCGATGGCCTCCTTCTCGTCGCGGTGCAGCGATTCGGGGATATAGACCGAGATGTTCACAATCTCGTCGCCGTTGCCGTAGCCGTAGCCTTGCAGCGCGGGCAATCCCTTGCCGCGGAGCCGCAGCACCTTGCCGGGCTGCGTGCCGGGATCAATCTTCAGCTTCACCTTGCCGTCGAGCGTAGGCACTTCGACGCTGCCGCCGAGGATGGCCGTAGGCACGTCGATGAGCAGGTTGTAGATGATGTCGTTGTCCTGACGCACGAAGTCCTTGTCCTGCTCCACCTCGATGAACACCTGTATGTCGCCAGGCACACCGTTGCGGACGGCGGCGTCGCCCTTGCCGGACACATTGAGCACCATGCCGTCCTGCACGCCGGCAGGGATCTTCACCTCGACGACTTCTTCGCCGGTCACGACTCCCGTGCCTCCGCAGAGATGACATTTGTTCTTGATGATCTCGCCTTCGCCCTGACAGTCGGGACATACGCTCTGCGTCTGCATCATGCCGAACATCGAGCGCTGGGAGCGCAGCACATAACCTGTGCCGTGGCAGGTCTGACACGTCATCGTGTCGCCGCTGCCGTTCTCCGTACCGCTGCCGTGACAATGGTTGCAGGTGACCTTTTTCTTCACTTTGAACTTCTTGGTCACGCCCGTGGCACATTCCTTGAGTGTGAGGCGCACCTTCAAACGCAGGTCGCCGCCTTTGTGCATCGGCTTTCGCTGTCCGCGTCCGCCGCCGAAGCCGCCGCCGAAGGGATTGAAACCTCCGAACGAGCCACCTCCTCCGAACAGATCGGAGAAGATGTCGCCGAACTGCGAGAAGATGTCGTCCATCGACATGTTCTGGTAGCCGCCGCCTGCTGCACCGCCCACACCGGCAAAGCCGAACTGGTCGTAACGCTGACGCTTTTGCGGGTCGTGGAGCACGTCGTAGGCCTCGGCCGCCTCCTTGAACTTGGCTTCGGCTTCCTTCTTCTCAGCCTCCGACTTGTCGCCCTGACGGTCGGGGTGATATTTGATGGCCATCTTCTTGTACGCCGCCTTGATCTCCTGCTCGGTAGCATTCTTCGCGACGCCAAGGACCTCATAGTAATCTCGTTTCTGGTCTGCCATAATTACCTCCTTTCCTTACATTCCCACTGCCACTTTGGCATGACGGATGACATGGTCGTTGAGGGTATAGCCCTTTTCGACGCAGTCGATGACGCGTCCTTTCTGTTCGTCAGGCACGCCCGGCACCTGAGCCACAGCTTCGTGGAGATCCACGTCGAAGTCCTTGCCTTCGGTGTCAATCTGCTTGACGCCCAGGCCTTCGAGCGCTTTGAGGAACTTCTGATAGATCAGTTCCACGCCCTCGGCCACGGCAGCCACGTCCTCGGCCTTCTTCATCGAAGGCAGGGCACGTTCCAAGTCATCGACGATGGGCAGCAGTGCCGTAACGGCTGACTTAGAGCCGTTTAGAATCAAATCCGCCTTTTCCTTGATCGTACGCTTACGGTAGTTCTCGAACTCGGCCTGTTTGTACAGCGCCTGCGTCTTCAGCTCCTCAATCTCGGCCTTAGCCAAGGCGAGCAGCTCCTCGGGCGTAGGCTCGGCGGCAGGTTCGGGAGTTTCCGAACTATTCGGGTTTTCCTGAGTTTCCGGGTTTTCCGGAGTTTCCTGATCTTCTGTGTCCTTCAGGATTTCTTCCTTATCTTTTAATTCTTCTGACATAGTTTTACGTTTTTGGTTTGCCTTTCTTCCAGCAAACAACGTGCCAAATCTCATCTTTCAACTCTCCCCTTCCCCGTACATCTTAGCTTTCAGTTCCTTGATGCGGTCGTCGGAGATATAGTCGTCGTACTCCATCAGCTTGTCGATGGTTCCGTTGGGCGTGAGCTCGATGATGCGGTTGGCCACGGTCTGGATGAACTCATGGTCGTGCGAGGCAAAGATGATGTTACCCTTGAAGAGCTTCAGGTTGTTGTTGAAGGCCTGGATGCTCTCGAGGTCGAGGTGGTTGGTCGGCGTGTCGAGGATGAGGCAGTTGGCATTCTTCAGCTGCATACGGGCTATCATGCAACGCATACGTTCGCCACCCGACAGCACGTTGACCTTCTTCAGCACCTCTTCGCCCGAGAAGAGCATACGTCCGAGGTAGCCCTTCATGAACACCTCGTTGCCCTCGCCGTACTGCATCAGCCAATCGACCAGGTTCTTGTCGCTCTTGAAGAACTCGGTATTGTCCAAAGGCAGGTAGGCCGTGGTGATCGTCAGGCCCCATTTGTAGGTGCCGGCGTCTGCCTCGCGATTGCCGTTGATGATCTCGAAGAGAGCGGTCATGGCACGCGGGTCGTGGCTGAGGAACACCGTCTTCTGACCTTTTTCTATATTAAAGGATACGTTGTCGAAGAGCACCGTGCCGTCCTCGGCCGTAGCCTTCAGACCTTCCACCTCGAGGATCTGGTTGCCCGGCTCGCGGTCCATGGTGAAGATGATGCCGGGGTATTTGCGCGTCGAAGGCTGGATCTCGTCCACGTTGAGCTTCTCCAACATCTTTTTGCGCGACGTGGTCTGCTTCGACTTGGCCACATTCGCCGAGAAACGACGGATGAATTCCTCCAGCTCCTTGCGCTTCTCTTCGGCCTTCGCCTTCTGGTTCTGCGCCTGGCGCAGCGCCAGTTGCGAGCTCTCGTACCAGAACGAGTAGTTACCGGCAAACATCGTCACCTTGCCGAAGTCGATATCTACGGTGTGCGTGCAAACGGCGTCGAGGAAGTGGCGGTCGTGGCTGACAACCAGCACCGTGTGCTCGAACTCCGACAGATACTGCTCCAACCATTGCACCGTGTCGAGGTCGAGGTCGTTGGTTGGCTCGTCGAGCAACAGGTTGTCGGGTTCGCCGAACAAAGCCTTGGCCAGCATCACGCGTACCTTCTCCTTACCCGAGAGGTCGCGCATCAGCATCTGGTGCTTCTTCTCCTTGATACCCAAGCCGCTGAGCAGCGCGCCGGCATCACTCTCGGCCGTGTAGCCGCCCATCTCGGCAAACTTCTCCTCCAACTCGGCCACGCGAATACCGTCGGCATCCGAGAAGTCCTCCTTCATATACAAAGCATCACGCTCGTGCATGATATCCCACAGCACGGTGTGGCCCATCATGACCGTGTCCAGAACGGTCTGGTCGTCGTATTGGAAGTGGTCCTGCGACAGCACGCTCAGGCGCTCCCCGGGTCCCATCTCGATAGTGCCCTTATTGGGTTCCAGTTCGCCGCTAATCGCTTTCAGCAGCGTGGACTTGCCAGCACCGTTGGCGCCGATGACGCCGTAGATATTACCATTGGTGAACTTCATGTTAACGTCCTTATACAGAACGCGTTTGCCAAACTGAATGGCGAGGTTGGAGACTGTGATCATTGATATCTATTAGGATTTAATAATTGCGACTTACCGCTTATATGATTGGCGATTTACCATTTGCACAACGAGCTATTTACCGCTCTACGATGACTCCCTCATCATTTTTGCGGGCGCAAAGGTACAACTTTTTTTCGACAATTCGCTAATATTCAGCAAATCTTTTCATTCTTTTGCTGTCTCCAACCCATTTCGTGCCATCTGGCAGCGTTGAAACAATGATGAAGGCGGTGAGAAGAACAAAAATATTCATTAGCAAATAAAATCGATGGAAAAAAGCATTTTCTATGAGGGTTTGAATAGATTTGTATGTTTGCTGTCACGAGCGGGAACAGTGCTATGCCGTTTAACATGCAGTTGTATAGCCTATCATGAAAATTGGTTGGCAGGATAGGCTATCGGAAGCCATGAATAAGCTTCTAACGGTGTAGGTTGTTCGCTCGCGACCGAACAACCTACACCATTGAACGTTCAAGCTGCGACGTTAAGACGTTCCGGCGCCGACGGCTTTTCGTTATGGCAGCACTCGTCGTTCATGTTGGCTGCATCCGTCATTCATGTTGGCTGCACCCGTCGTACATGCTAACTTATCACGCTTCATTCTACATACATACGAAGATATGATGAAAATTTATACACTTTTACACTCTTTTATGCTTAATACATTGTATTTCATCATTATAACATCGGAAAATTTAGTGTATTTTGTGTGTATTCTTGAGTGTATTGTCCAAAAATACACTAATACACTCTAGATGATCAGAGCCGTGTAGCATTAATCCAATACAGGATAGATAGGGCTTACGAGACTATGAAGGAAGCTGCATTGCTTGCAGGTGAAGGTTACTATAACGCAGCTCTCAACCGCCTATATTATGCAGAACGAGGTGGCAGTATATACGAAGCTGCCAGGAGGATTCTACATCAATACGCCCGTGGGGCATTACAACCCCGACTGGGCCATCGTCTTCAAAGAAGGCACAGACATCAAGCACATCTACTTCGTGGCAGAGACCAAGGGCTACCGCAGCGATGAGATGACGGACTATCGCGAGACGGAGCGCGTGAAGATAGAATGTGCCAAGCGCCACTTCGAGACCATCTCCAGCTCAAGCGTTACATACGGTGTGGTGAAGGACTATGAAGAACTGAGGAATGTCATTACTTCGTGAATGAAGAATGAAGAATTGTCCATTATACATTGTCCATTATACATTGTCCATTATACATTGTCCATTATACATTATATACATTATACATTATACATTCTCCATTAATGTAAGGGGGTACAAAATGCGTTAAACTCTTTTAAACATTAAACTTTCTTGCCCCTTCATGTGTCGTAATTCGTAAAAAAGGAGTACTTTTGCCCGGTAAAAGCCGGCAAAGGCATACCTTATATATATAATTACGCATCACTAACACGCACATTATGATAAAGAAAAGACTATTGATTGCTGCTGCATGTGTCATGTCAGCCACGGGCTTATGGGCCCAGGAAACCTGGACGCTGCAGCGTTGTCTCGACTATGCAGCCGAGAAGAATATCACCGTTCAGAAGAATCGCCTCTCGGAGCAGGATGCTGCCGAACAGCTGAAACAGGCGAAGGCCGCCCTCTTCCCCACCCTCTCGGCTTCGATGAGCCAGAGCGTGGGCTACCGTCCCTTCCAGGAAGCCACCGTCATCGTGCAGAACGGCATGGCAACCTCGACGAACAACAAGGTGACGGAGAACGGAAGCTACGGTCTGAACGCCAACTGGACCGTGTGGAACGGAGGCATCAATCGCAAGACCATCAAGGCACAGGAGGTGCAGACCGAACTCGCCGCCGTGCAGACGGAGCAGACGCTGAAGAGCATTCAGGAGCAGATCGCCCAGCTCTACGTGCAAGTGCTCTACACCATCGAGGCCAAGCGCGTCAACGAACAGCTGGCCGCTACCGCCCAGCAGCAGTTGGAACGCGGACAGGAGCGCTACAAGGTGGGTGACCTGGCCAAGGCCGACGTGGCACAGCTGGAGTCGCAAGTGGCTCAGACACAGTACGACGTGGTCAATGCCCAGACGCAGATCGACGGCTACAAGCGCCAGCTCAAGGCTTTGCTGCAGCTGGACATCAACGAAGCCTTCGACATCAGCACCGCCGAGATGGCCGACGAGCAGGCCCTGCAACCCATCCCCAATAAGACAGACGTGTACAACCAGGCCCTGGCCACACGTCCTGAGATACGCGCCGCACAGTTGCAGACCGACGCCGCCTCCGTGCAGCTGGACATCGCCAAGCGCGGCTATCTGCCCAGCATCAGTGTCAACGCAGGCATCGGCGACAGCCACTACAGCGCAGCCGACGACAGCTATGGCGAACAGCTGAAACGCAACCTGAACGGAAGCATCGGCCTCGGCGTCAGCGTGCCTATCTTCGACAACCGTCGCAATAGGACCAACGTCGAGCGCGCCAAGATCAACCAGACCAACGCCGCCCTCGACCTTCTGGACAAGCAGACGAGGCTCGGCTCAAACATCGAGAACCTGTGGCTGCAGGCCACGAGCGCTCAGCAGCGATTCATCAGCGCCAGCGCAGCCGTTAAGAGTCAGGAGACCAACTACGAGCTGATCAACGAGCAGTTCAAGGCCGGACTGAAGAACATCGTCGATCTGCTGCAGGCTCGCGACAATTTGCTGCAAGCACAACAGAACAAACTGCAAAGTAAATACACCACCATCCTCAACACGCAACTCCTGCGCTTCTACGAAGGTGGAGAGCTGGGTCTATAGACCCACCCCAACCCTCCCTGTGAGGGAGGGAGAGGTTACCAACAAGAATAGAGTAAAGAATTACATAATAAAGTATTTATGAATACATTCCATTTCAAAAAACATTCTGTTCCCTCCCTTGCAGGGATGGCATGGGGTGGGTCTATCTTTGGGTTGACCATCCTATTATTGCTAGGTTGCTCCAAGAAGCCCAAGATAGAATACGAGACGACAACGGTTGAGAAAGGAAATATCTCGACCACGGTGACGGCAACGGGCACCATCGAACCTGTCACGAGCGTCGAAGTGGGTACGCAGGTCAGCGGCATCGTTTCCAAGATCTACGTGGACTACAACTCCGAGGTCAAGGCGGGACAGGTCATCGCCGAACTCGATAAGACGAACCTCACGAGCGAACTGGCCTCGCAGCGCGCCAACCTCACCAGCGTCCAGAGCTCACTGGCCTATCAGAAGGCTAACTTCGAGCGCCAGAAGACGCTGTACGACAAAGGCTTGATCTCGGCCAACGACTTCGAGCAGGCACGCCTCTCGTATGTCCAGGCTCAGCAGCAGGTGACCACAGCACGTCAGAACGTGAAGCGCGCCGAGACGAACCTGGGCTACGCCACCATCACGTCGCCCAGCAACGGCGTGGTGCTGTCGAAGGCTGTCGAGGAAGGCCAGACCGTGGCGGCCTCCTTCTCCACCCCCACCCTCTTCACCATCGCCCAGGACCTGACGAACATGCGCGTCATTGCTGACATCGACGAGGCCGACATAGGCGAGGTGAA
Source organism: Bacteroidaceae bacterium (assembly GCA_016280855.1). Taxonomy (GTDB): domain Bacteria; phylum Bacteroidota; class Bacteroidia; order Bacteroidales; family Bacteroidaceae; genus Physcousia. The sequence continues at coordinate 792 of JAEEHP010000142.1, read as the reverse complement.
GGACGGCCAGCGCGTGACGTTCACCGTCGATGCCTTCCCCAACGACATCTTCCAAGGCCAGGTGACGCAAGTGCGCCAGCAGGCTACGACGGAGAGCAACGTCGTCACGTACGAAGTGGTCATCAGCGCGCCCAACGCCGACCTCAAGCTAAAACCCGGCTTGACCGCCAACGTCACCATCTATACTTTGGAGAAGAACGACGTGCTCACGGTATCGGCCAAGGCCCTGCGCTTTGCACCCAACGAGGCGTTGATTGCAGAAGACGAGACCATCGAGCCCTGCGAGGCCAGAACTAAGCTGTGGATACGCGAGGGCAAGACCTTCAAAGCCCTGCCCGTAGAACTCGGCGTCTCCAACGGCACGCTGACCGAGATCACTGGTGGCGTCAACGCCGGCACGGAGGTGCTCGAGGAAATGGTGTTCGAGGAGCTGCCCACGATGGACGCTTCGCAGCAGAAGAGCAATCCCTTCATGCCGGGACCGCGCAACAGAAACAACCAGCAGCGCCAAGGCGGTGCCAACGCCACACAAAAGAAATAATAGACCCACCCCCCGCCCTCCCTTTAGGGAGGGAGCGGTCACCTTCAAGAATAATCTTTTAACTGTCTGAAATGAACCAAGATAATAATAAGCCGACCAAGGATTCTACTCCCCTCCCTAAAAGGGAGGGGCAAGGGGGTGGGTCCAAAGTCGTCATCAAACTCGACAACGTGCGACGCCACTTCCAGGTCGGCAACGAGACGGTGAAGGCGCTGCGTGGCGTGAGCTTTGAGATCCACGAGGGCGAGTTC
>JAEEHP010000141.1 GCA_016280855.1 Bacteroidaceae bacterium | reverse complement strand
TAGGTGAGAACAGCTATCATATAGACAGAAGAAACATATTTCACCTTATCGCTCGGCTTTGCCGCTTCGCCTTTAGTGCGAAGAACCTCATAACCTTATAACCTCATAACCTCATAAGTTGAGCATATGCGAAACTTGAATGAAAAAAAAAGAATCATGATGAATAAGACTTTTTCCGTTGTCGAATCCACCTGCATCCCCATTGCCATCGACAATTGCAACACCGATCTCATCATCCCTGCCCGCTATCTGGCCAGCACCACCCGCGACCCGCAGTTCTTCGGCGAGGCGTTCATGCACGACCTGCGCTACGATGCCGGAGGCCGGTTGGTTGAAGACTTTGTCATGAACCAAGCGCCCTTCTCCGAAGCGCCGCACGAAGGCGTCCATCAGATCATCGTGGCGGGGGCCAACTGGGGCAGCGGCAGCTCGCGCGAACATGCCGCGTGGGCTGTGGCGGGCTATGGCATCCGTGCCGTCGTCAGCAGCTCGTTCGCCGACATCCACCGCAACAACCTCCTCAACTGCTTCGTCCTGCCCGTCCTCGTCAGTCCCGCCTTCCAGCAGGAACTCTTCGAGAGTATAGCCGCCGACCCGCAGACGCGCGTGAACATCGACCTGCCCGCCCAGACCGTCACCAACCTCGCCACGGGCCACGCCGAGCACTTCCCCATCAACGGCTACAAGAAATATTGCCTCATGAACGGGCTCGACGACATCGATTTCCTCATGAAGAACCTCGACCACCTGCCGCCAGCCCACACCTCGTAAGCCCTCACCCGTTCATCCCGCATAACACACAATCCCCGCCGTCAGCTCTCGAAGTCTGACAGCGGGGCTCTTCAATCATTCTTCATTCTGAGCGAAGCGAATATTCTTCATTCTATCGTGAGATAGACCGCCTCGCCTTCGGGTCGCTGTGCGAGTCGGCGTTTGAGCAGGCTCAGCGTGCGTCGCGCTTGAACGCCCGTGCCTGTTCCAGCTTCGAACTGAGGATGAGCGCATACAGGCTGCTCTCGTTGATGACGATGAGCTGCTGCTTGCCGCCAAGGGTGTCACGTTTCGTTACCCCCTTGTCCTCCTCGTCAACATGATCGAGCAGAGCCTTGCGGCTATTGCTGTACCCAAGGCTGATGCCACGCCGTTCACCTGATTGTCCACGTGTTTGTCCACGACGTAGTCGCCATCACCAAACCTCCCACATCTTTGAAGGATTTTTTTCCAAATATTTTCGGGCAAAAAGAGCCGCACAAAAAAAGCGCCTCAGAATGAAGCGCTTTTCGCTGATTTCAACATTCGCGGCTGGTTTCCGCCTATTCTTCCTCGGGATGGGGTTGCTGAGTAATGGTAAATCTTTTCGATCCAGTATTCCACGAGCCAAACTCGAATGTCTCCTTGCGTGGGTATTTGGTGGGATTAGGTCTGGCCGTGAAGGTGATGGTGTATTCTGCCTTGCCTTTTGAGGCCGAGTTACGCACGACACCTTTAGTCAACCAATAGGTGTAGTCGACTCCGCCGCTTGTATAATATGATTCATCATCTACTTGATAAGACCCGGAAGCACCATATAGATAGTATTCGGGAGAATTAGTGTTTGCGGTGAAGGTGAACGTGCCGCCTTCGTGGGGGATGGTGATCGTTTCCGGAATGTTGTTGGTTTCTTCGTAGTCGATCTCGAAAGACGAGGCTGCAATCACAGGCTTGTATCTGGTGCCATCCACGGTCACGCATGGATACACTGCGTAAGAGCCGGCCCACAGCGTATCGACCAGGAACGTTCCAGTGTAGCTCTCGATCTTGTTGGTGGGGTGATAGTAGGCTCCATAGGAGAAAAGCTCCTGATTATCATAGTGTCGGCCCAGCCCGACTGCTACGCCTACGCGTGACTGTGTGAAGACATTTCCCGTAGGATAGACGGTGGCGGTGACGATGTGCGTGGTCAGGTTGTGGTCCACGTCGGGCTTACGGTTGAATTCCGGCACCAAATAGTAACGGATGGCATTGTAGGTCTTGGTGTCGCTCCACAGTGTGCGTTCTTCTTTCTTGCTGCCCACGCGCCATTTATACTTCAAATCGCGGTCTATGGACATCTTGGCAAACTCGATATACGAGTTGGAAATGCTGGTCGAGATGCTGCCCGAGACCTTCGGACCGGAGTGTATCTCAAGCCCGATGCCGGCATGAAGCAGTTTGGCCAGCCAGCTGTTGGTGGACAGACCAAGGGTGGACTTCACGCCGCCCTGCATGTAGCCCCAGAAGGTGAGGCTGGCTTCGCCATCGGTGAAGTCGCCGTCGGCGATATGGTATTCTCCCTTATCGTCCTGTTGCCGCCATTCGAACGACATCAGCCATGGGTCGTCGGTGTCGATGGTGACGGACTGCATCAGGCCAATCTCAATCTGCGGCAGGGCCAGTTTTCCGTCCAATTGTCCGTGTACGCGGAAGAAGCCCTTGGGAATGGGATCTACCTCAAAGATGGGGAATACGGCAGGGAACTTGATGGCTGGCAGCACACTCAGCGGCGTGGGTATCTCAATCTCCGCATCCGTGCTCACAGACGCCACAGCACTCAAACCCGCAGAGAACTTCTCCTTGAAATCGAGTTTCACGAACAAACGTTTGGATATCAATCCCGTGATGGCATAGGTGGCTTGCAGTTTAGCCTCCATGCCCAAGTCCAAACCCACCGTAAAACTAACGTCCTGATAGGGTTTCCACTCATGCTGCAGGCGCCCGGAGAAGCTGAACAGCGTCAATTCAACATTTCCGTTGGTCTTGCGAGGAGAGTTGCGCAAGGTGCCGTCAGGGTTGAAGCCTGCTATGCGGCGCTTGACGCTGCCGTCGGGAGCATAGCCGACTTGTTCGACGGAGATGAACTGTTCGAAGATGTCGCCGATATCGTCCACATAGTCATAGAAAACCTTGTAGACAGCCGTGTTCTCTTCCACCCTGGCCACCTTGCCGAGGAAGAAACCTTGCGACTCGAAATAGGGTATATCGCGTGCAAACTCCTCCAGTCCAAGCTGTGAAGGCGCCCCTTCAATGCGTATACGGTCATCGTGGCTAATAAGCACATCGCCCACCTTGGGAACGATGTCGGACGGAATGCTTGCAGGATAATACTTATACTTATCAAACATCAGCATCCTGTCTCTTGCGGATAATGCTGCATAATGATCCATCAGGCCGTTAGCATCGATGTCTATCATTTTCTTGCTGAATCGTATCTCCGGCTGCTGGAAGCCAATGGAGTCGATGACGCAGAGGGGAATGCGATAGAGCGAGTCGACAGTCTCAATCTCCTGGATGACATATTCTTCATGCTCCACGCCCTGAGGATCGACCTTGGAGTAGCCCATACGGATGACATCGTCGTAGAAGAAACCGTTGAAGTCGCCGTCGTTGCGATAGATGTAGAAAGCGTCCTGCGCCATTGCCGTCGCGACAGAAAAGGCGAACTGTACAATGGTCATTATCATGTAGAAATGTACTCTTTTCATCGCTTCACGAATTTATAGGTGGCGTCGCCCACTTTCACTATGTATGTCCCTGCGGGGTGGCGTTGCAGGGAAACGATGGTCTTCTGTCCGGAGCGTGCCGTTTGTGTCGCCACTTTCTTGCCGTCGAGCGAGAACACTTCAACGCATGTGCCGTCCTCCAAACCGTCGAAAGCCATGGCATTGTCGTTCTGCTGCACGCGCATCTCGCCGGGCTTCAGCGTGGGAACGCCCACCACGGGGATATTACCCTCATAGGTGTAGCGCAGAACATCGGTCAGCGGGTAGCTGACGCTGACGCGCGAGGTGGCCAGCATCAAGTAGCCCGCATTGAAGCGTGTCTCGGGTTTGTCAGCCAGGGCGTGCACCACCTTTTGTCCGTTCTTCAGCCACACCACCAGCTGCTGTGTGTCACCGCCTTGTGCCCAAGAGACCGTTGCCGTGAGTGCCATCATGAGCGTAAGGCCAATCATTTTCTGTCTCATAATCATAACGTTTATGTAAAAAAAACTAAGTATTTCGCCTGCAAAGATAGCGATTATTTCCGAATCCCCATCAAATAATCTCAGAAAAAGACGAATGGGTTGTGGTCAAAGTGGTCAAGGTCAAAATGGTCAAAATGAATTTCGGATTCGGTCATTGGGCTCACTATATATAAATTTTATATATAGTGGCGGTTTTTGACATGTGGGAAAACGATTTTGACCAAAATGACCATGACCAAGATGACCGCGCAGGGGCGTCAAAGTTCATGGCGTGAAAACGGCGCGAATTGGTGCTGAAAACGGCGCGAATTGGAGGGGTGATATTTGGCGATGAGCGAAATTTGTCGTACCTTTGCACTCGCAAAGGCAAGGCTGAAGGCGAATAGACGCAGTCGCGAATGCGAATAGACGCTCAAGCCCCTGCGACAAGTCGTAGTGCGCAATGCGACTGCTCGCTTGAAAAGCCTCACCCCCAGACTCCAAGCCCCTATTAGCAATGAGTCCTCCCCCCCACGGGGGGAGTTAGAGAGGGGCCTCAATCATGAACGAAACCATCAAGTACTCGGTCGCCATGCGCGCCAATCCCATGAAGCCCGAAGAGGCCAAGAAGGCCTACGCCACCATGCAGCACCAGCGCACCCTGTCGCTGGAGGAGCTCGCAGATCACATCGTCGAGCACGGCTCGCCCTTCTCCCGCGGTGCCATCTACGGCATCATCGTGGACCTCACCGTCTGCGCCTCCGAGGCGCTCACCGAGGGCAACAATGTCGATCTGGGCAAGCTCGGCACGCTCCGCACCACCGTCAGCTCCGAGGGTGCCGAGACGCTGGAAGCCTTCACGCCCTCCAACATCAAGAGCCTCAACGTGAACTTCGAGAAGAGCGACTACCTCACCGAACGCCTCGCCGAAGCCCGCTTCGAGAAGACCATCTCCCGCAAGGCCCAAGCCGCCGCTCAGAAGGCGGAGAACGCCGGACAGACCACCGCCGACTGGACGCCCAAGGAGGAGGAGGAAGAGGAGCCTTAAGGCCTCCCGGCCTCACCCCCAGCAGACCCCCTCCCCGCTCCCCCTTTGAGGGGGAGGGTGGTCACCTTCAAGACGGGAAAGCTATCAACCAACCTATCAACCCCAGACTCCAAGCTCCTAATAGCAATGAGTCCTCCCCCCCACGGGGGGGGAGTTAGAGAGGGGCCTTAATCAATGTTTAACCCTTTTAAACTATGAAAGAAAGTACCAAGAAAACACTGAAGCGCGTGTGGGACATCGTAGTCACGATCCTCACGGCGCTCGTCACGAGCCTCACCACCACGAGCTGCATGGGACACGGACCGCTGTTCTAACAATTAGACAATTGGACAATTGGACAATTTACAATTGACAATTGACATTGGAATACCCCGCTGCCGGACTTCGAGAGCTGGCGGCGGGGGTCTTTGTCAGCCATGAAATGGAAAATGAAAATGAGCTGAAAATGAAAATTATTGGAGAAAAAAGGCTTCGGAATCAGATTTTATGCGTACCTTTGTCGCCGCAAAATGAAGACGATGAACTCCATAGAAATCATGGACACCACGCTTCGCGATGGCGAGCAGACGAGTGGTGTCAGTTTCATGCCGCATGAGAAGCTGCTCATCTGCCGGGCGTTGCTGGAGGACCTCCGCGTAGATCGCGTAGAGGTGGCTTCGGCACGCGTCAGCGAGGGAGAGATGGAAGCCGTGCAGCGCATCACCCGATGGGCGGCCACGAAGGACTTGCTCGACCGCGTGGAGATCCTGGGCTTCGTGGACAACGGCAAGAGCCTCGACTGGATCGAGCAGGCGGGCGGACGCGTGATCAACATGCTGGCCAAGGGTTCACAGCGCCATTGCGAAGGACAGCTCGGCAAGACGCTCGAAGAGCACGCGGCAGACATACGCCGCAACGTGGAGATGGCCGCGGAACGGGGCATCAAGGTGAACCTCTACCTCGAGGATTGGAGCGGAGGGATGAAGACAGACTCTCCGACAGCTCAAGACCCACGCCCCGTCCTCCCTGCGAGGGAGGGAGTGGTCACCCATTGCGATGAGAATCACTTTTATGTCTTCCGGCTGTTAGACGCCTTACTCGACCTCATAGCTGTTCATGCGGACACCTGCTCAGGACAAATCGCTTCCTCCCTGTCAGGCAAGGCTCGGGGGTGGATCTCGCGCATCATGCTGCCTGACACCCTCGGCATCCTCAATCCCCTCGAGACGCAGAAATTCGTGCAGCAGATGGTGGCGCGCTATCCGGGTGTCCACTTCGATTTCCATGCCCACAACGACTACGACCTGGCCGTGTCCAACGTCCTGGCTGCCGTGTTCGGCGGCGCACGGGGATTGCACACCGCCATCAACGGCTTGGGCGAACGTGCCGGCAATGCGCCGCTGGCCAGCGTCGAAGCCATCCTGAAGGATCATTTCAACGCGCAGACGAGCATCAACGAGGTGGAACTCAACAAGGTAGCCCACATGGTGGAGAGCTACAGCGGCATCGCCATCCCACCCAACAAGCCCATCACCGGCTCGGCTGTTTTCACGCAAGTGGCTGGTGTGCATGCCGACGGCGACAACAAGCAAGGGCTGTATCAGAACGCCCTGAAGCCCGAGCGCTTCGGACGACGTCGCGAGTATGCCCTCGGCAAGTCGAGTGGCAAGGCCAACGTGCTCATGAACCTCAAGGAGCTGGGATTGGACCTCAGCGACGAGGACATGAAGAAGGTGACCGACCGCATCACCGAGCTGGGCGACAAGAAGGAGCTCGTCACGCAGGAAGACCTGCCGTACATCATTCGCGACGTGCTGAAACACAGCGAGGAAGAGGAGCGCGTGCTGCTCTTGTCGTACATGGTGTCAACGGCCTACGGCTTGCGGCCCATGGCGCAGGTGCGCTTGAAGATCGACGACCAGGTTTACGAGGAGAGTGCGCAGGGCGACGGACAGTACGACGCCTTCGTGCGCGCCGTGCGACATATCTATCGCGACAGCCTGAACCGCAAGTTCCCCTGGCTCTCCAACTACGTCGTCACCATCCCTCCCGGAGGACGCACGGATGCCTTGGTGCAGACCACCATCGAATGGGTGTTCGAGGATAAGAGCTACCGCACCCATGCCCTCGACGCCGACCAGACCGAAGCCGCCATCAAGGCGACCATCAAGTTGCTGAATATCATTGAGCCGCTTTACGGATGACGCATTCGAGATACCTGGGTCATGTGGTCGCCATCTGCGTGGTGCTCGTCTGGGGCGTCACGTTCATCAACACGAAGGTGCTGCTGGGCACGGGCTTGTCGCCCATCGAGATCTTCGTGCTCCGTTTCATCATCGCTTACACGGGCATCTGGACGTTCAGTCCCCGTCGGCTGTGGTGTGAATCCTGGCGCGACGAGCTGCGTATGCTGGCATTAGGCATCACGGGCGGCAGCTTCTATTTTGCGGCCGAGAACGAGGCCCTGCGCTGGACGATGGCCAACAATGTGTCGTTCATCGTCTGCTCCGCGCCCGTGTTCACCATTCTCCTTGCCCTGCTCCTCTTCCGCGACGTGCGAGCCACGGGGCGCCTGTTCCTGGGCACCGTGTTGGCCTTGGCAGGCATGGCCGCCATCATCTTCAACGGTCATTTCGTCCTCCACCTGAGTCCGCGTGGCGACCTGCTGGCATTGGCGGCCGCCTTGTGCTGGGCCGTCTATAGCATCCTGATCCGCAGCGTCTCGCGTCGTTACAGCGCCGTCTTCATCACACGTAAAGTCTTCGCCTACGGTCTGTTGACCATCCTCCCCTTTTTCGCGCTCCATCCGTGGCAGTTCCCCCTGTCAGGTCTCCTGCAGCCTACGGTGTGGATGAACCTGCTGTTTCTGAGCCTCGTAGCCTCCCTCATCTGCTTCGTCCTTTGGAGCTGGGCGGTGAAGGAGATTGGCGCGCTGAGCAGTTCCAACTATATCTATCTCAACCCCATCGCCACCTGCATCGCCAGCGCCATCATCCTCTCCGAACCCATCACCCCCATCGCCATCCTCGGCCTCGTACTCATCATCCTCGGCGTCTATCTTGCAGAGAAGCGGTGATGAGATTGATTACAAGGCGAAACGATAGAGGCGGGCATCCTTGGGAGGAACTGAGATGAGGATTTGAGGCTGGGCGGGGTTGAAATTCAGACGAAATGTGACGGGCTCGCCAGTCCAGAGCTCAAAGCCCCTCTCTAACTCCCCCCGTGGGGGGGAGGACTCTTTGTCCTGTGGAGATGATTGCTTATGCTTGGCGGCTCTCCCTCCCACGGGGGGAGCGGGGAGAGGGGCAAGGTCGGCGATGGGTATGGCAACGTTAAGCGGATCGTTGGAGTAGTTGATGGCTGCGAGATAGATGGCGCTGTCGGTGCGGAGGGTGACGAGGTTCTCGGCGGCACCTGTTGCGGCACGCCACTGGCGACCTCCGTAGAGGGGACGGAAGCTGCGACCTATGCGGCCTACGGCATTGACTTCGGCGTTCATGGCGATCTGCCGGGCACGCTCGATAGAGAGACGGGCATCGCCGCGTCCACTGCTATCCTTGAGGCTCCACACATCGGGCAGAAGGACCATGCCTGAGCAGATGCCCGTGGTGTAGCGTGCACGATTCTCGCCCAGCGACTCGACGTCGCCCTTGGCGGCATCCTTGCCCACGAGGACGAGGTGGTCGGGGTCGTTGAATTGGTAGAACTCGTTCGTCCACCAGCCGTAGCTGACGGCATTCATGGCGTACTCGCTCTGGTCGATCTTGCCCCATGTGTCGCAGGCTATGCGTCGCGAGTTGCCATAGTGGTAGGGGAAGATGGGAGCGATGGAGAGGGCTGTGAAGACACGGCCGCCGCGGTCGAGTTCCTGGATGAAGCGTGTGAAGCCGTAGTTGTAAGCCTC
>JAEEHP010000140.1 GCA_016280855.1 Bacteroidaceae bacterium | reverse complement strand
CCCTGATTTGTTCGATAGAATGGAATAGACCCCGATTTTCCTTGCTACAAGTGCTACAAATGCTACATACTCAGTGCCAACACCTTAGCCTTGCGGAATTTGCCTACAAATTGCCTACAAGCGCCTACAAATTGCCTACAAGAAAGGTGATTGGCCTACATATTCTACATGATTCTATATATATGATTCTATATATAGTCTCATTATCAGCATGTTGCATTTTCTGTAGCCATGTAGCCGATGTGGCGCGTCAGAATGTGTATCGCGCGTGCGTGCGAGATTTTCTTCATACAATTATAAAAACTCACCTTTATGTTAAAAGTAATCTATCTCAAAATGGAACCCTACCTTCGTCAGTGGTTCATTCATGAAAATGGTGGTGTTGAACCTGTGCGTCTTCGCCGTGGTACACCCGAGAGCAATATCTTCCAGGCTTTCATCAGCAAGAAGCCTGAGGATTGGTCATCCGTCCCCGAAGAGGGCTGTGTGTCTATCATTGTGCCACAATATAAAGGTCTCGATCCTGAATACTGGTGCTATCTCCCACCCAGAGCTAAACAAACGCTGTACAACTGCATCAAGTCGAGCTTCGATGTGCAGCTATTCAAAGAACTGAATGGTGTTATGGAACGTCGTGTACTTCTGCGTGACATCATAGACTCCTATATGGAGAAACACGGTATAGAGGACACAGAGACGAACTGGAATGCCCTTGCCAAGATTTTCATGAGGAAACGGGAGAATTACCTTAGGAATGTGCGGAGAAGGCTTAAGAAAAGTTAAATTCCACCTTTACTTCAAAGGCTTCTTGTCTTTTATGTCCGCCGTGTCCGATATGTCCGTTTTGTCCGCTCATAATCCAAGCAATAATCTTAAGAATCTTACAACTCAAAAACACTCATCATGAAAAAGTCTTCATTACCAGGCATAACTGCCATCAGATACATCCCTTGTGTGTCTCTGCCCCTCAATATTGAGCTGAAGGCTCTTGTGGGGCAACCAATCGGCATCTATGATACAATGACTGAGGTATGCTTTACGGGTACGCCGACCTGTATCACGGAGTCGGAGTACGACAATCATGCCCAGACAGAGAAAACCATGCTTACATTTCATTCGGTGCAGGAGGTACCCATACGTCGCCAACTGGCATTTGTGATTACAGATGCACAAGGTAATAGCTTCGTTATCGGACATGCTGAAGCTCCTTTCCCTACGGTCAAGGTTACTCATAGCCACGGAACACCCGCAGAGGAAAAGGCGGGATATACCTATGAAGTGAAGTTGATAGGCAGGAAAACACTGATTAAACTGTCTCAAAGCATGGAACTATGACACAAATGAAAGCTCAATCCCTCGAAAATAGAGATTTCAAGCCTGGAAAATGGATTTTATACGTAACAAAAACAAAATATCCGAATAAATGAGTATTTTTGCACCCGCAAACAAGAAGCCAATGACTATTGACACAATAAAAGAACTGTTATCAACTGGCGAGAACGCAGCCATCGAATTCAAGACTTCTACGGAGAAGGTCAGCCATTCGGTGTATGAGTCTGTATGTGCCTTCCTGAATCGTTCGGGAGGACGCATACTCATGGGCGTACAGGATGATGGCACAGTCATTGGTGTTAATCCTGAGAAGGCTGATGCCTTGATAAAGGATATCATCAACGCCATTCAGAACTCTGAGCTGTTCCTTCCCACCCCGTTCTTTACGCCTGAAAAGATCTGGCTTGATGACAAGATTGTGATAGCCTTGGATGTCCCTGTCGGCCAGTATGTGTATCGCTATAACGGCCGTTATTGGGACAGGAACGGGGATGCGGACATCGATGTGACGGATTCACCAGAGCTTCTGCTGGCTCTGTTCGAGAGAAAGAACCCGCACTTGTTCGAGGAGCGCTTTGTCAAGGATATGACAGAAAAGCACCTTGACCCGGATACGTTCACGTATTGCCGCAACATCGTAAAGGTCATCAATCCCAAACATCCGTGGCTGAACATGAGTGACTGGGATATCCTCGTCTCGTGCGGATTGGTTGACAAGGACAGCCGCTACATGAAATATGCGGCATTGCTTTTGTTCGGCACGGACGAAGCGCTTGCCAACTTCATGCCCCGCTATCGTTATGAGGGCATCTTCAGGATGTGTACCTACGGACAGTATGAGCGGATGGAGGATGTGAGCAACCGATATGATGACAGGGTGACGGTGAGAAGCAACCTGATCCGTGTCTATGACAGGTTGCTGGAGTTCATCATCCGGCACTTGCCTGATAAGTTCTACCTGCCTGCTGGATCTGTGCAGCGTCAGGATTTGCGTATTGACTTGTTCCGTGAGATCTTGGGGAACATGTGTGTCCATACCGACTATAGTACTGGCTATGCCTGTTTCCTGGAAATCTATAAGGACTGTGTGATAACGCGCAACTCATCCCGCCTCATTCCACAGGTTCCAGAAGGCAATATCACCATCCAACAGTTAGGCAACTACACGAAGAACCCGCTTCTCGTAAAGGTGTTCCGTGAATTGGAATGGGTTGAGGAGCTTGGAAGCGGCACAAGGAACATCCTGAAATATGCTCCCCTCTACTACCCCGACTATCAGATTTCCATTCAGAGCGGCCAGCAATTCTTATTTGCCATTACGTATGCGGAGGTGAAAAATGGCACTGACAGCACCCATATTGGCACTGACAAGATAAAAAATGGCACTGACAATACCCATAATGGCACTGACAAGATAAAAAATGGCACTGACAGTACTTCCCATTCTGGTATTTTGTTCTCCGGTTTGAATATTGACAACAAGCAGAACAAACGCCGTGCTGGAATTATCAGTCTCATCAGTCGGAATCCTTCTATATCTGCGAACGATTTAGCTGAAGAATTGAGTGCTGGACTCCGTACAATAAAACGTGATCTAAAGTTCCTAACAGACATAGGGATTATTCGTCACGTAGGTCCAGATTTCGGTGGACATTGGGAAGTCATTAAAAAGAAGTAAGATTCACTATTTGTATTTCCGCCCGTTCTCAAAACAATGAGAGCGGGCTTTGTTTTGTTCGTCTTACTGTCTTTTCGCGCGTACATGTAATAGAGTACTTTTGTGGCAGAAAACAAACACATCTGCCCAATGACTCAATATCATCTTCATCTGAAAGGCTATGTAGGGGGCAGTGACTTCAACGCCGACGATGTCACTGCTACCCTGCGTAGCAACCCCGACACAGAAGTGGCCGTGCTCATTGACAGCACGGGTGGCCAGCTCTCCACCGCTCTCACTATATATTCTGCTTTTCGCAGTCACGGCAACGTTCATGCTCATTTCGTGGGTATGAACGCTTCTGCCGCGACGATTGCATCCCTCGGTGCCAAGCGCATTACGATGGATGCTTCTGCGTTGTACCTAGTACACAAGTGCAGCATGGCGGTCTTCGAGTGGGCCAGCATGAACGCTGACCAGCTGCAGGACTATATCACAGCCCTGCTGAAACAGAAGACGAACCTCGACAAGATGGACTGCGATGTTTCCGCCATGTATGCAGCCCGATGCCGCAAGCCTCAGGAGGATCTGCTGGCATTGATGAAGACGGGCGGATGGCTCACCGCCAAGGAAGCTCTGGAATGGGGCTTCGTGGATGAGCTGACAGAACTGGAATGTGACGAGAAGCCGGAGCTGACGGAAGCCCTCGTTCATGCGATGGCAGAGGCTCAGATGCCTATTCCTTCCATCCCGTACTCCGACAAGGGTCGTCATCCGCAGCACAGCGAACCGCTGTTCTCGCGCTTCATGGCTGCTATGGCTTCTCTGTTCAAGCCTTCTGTCGAAAGCAATACCACCACCTCTCCTACTACACCTCAAACATCTACTTCAAACACAACACCAAAACCAACAGCACAAATGAAACACTACACCCGCATTGAAGCCGCCTTGAAAGTCTCGGAGGGCTTCACTCCAAACGCTGAGGGTCATGTCACGCTGACTGAGGCACAGCTTCAGGCCATCGAGGATGCCCTTCAGGCACATGAGTCCAATGCCGCCTCCATGCAGAACCAGGTGACGGATCTGCAAGGAAAGGTGACCAACCTCACCACCAAGAACACGGAACTGACTGAGCAGGTGAACGCCTTGAAGGGCACGCCCGCTGCACAGTCGCCCGCCGTGGTCAGTGCTCATGTCGAGGGAAGCCAGCAGCCTACTCCGGCAGATGACTACCTCAGCCATGTCAGCAGCGCCAAGGAACTGTATGACCTCGTAGGCGGCTAAGCCCCTACTCATTGTTATTTATTACACGCACACACGCATACACACGCACGTAACTACTCACAACACAAACACAAAATTTTACCGCTATGGCAGGAACATTTCACTTTACCCCGCAGGAGTATCAGGAGGCAGCGCACAAGTGGCGTTCTGACCTACTGATGCTCCCCATCATCGGCTGTGAGGAAACTCTCCAGCACATGACCAAGCGCCCTGGCATCCGCTATAAGGAGTCCGTGGGCGAACTGTCCGGCTCTGCGCAGTTTGCTCCCTACAAGGCAAGCCGTCGCACCAACGCCGAGTTGAACCTCAACTTCCGCACTCTGGAAACGTTCTTCGGTTCCGTATGTGCTGAGTTCGAGCCTAACAGTGCCGCAAGTACCTTGCTCGGCATGATGTCCGGCTCTACCAAGGGCGACGGACAGAAGCAGACGCTGCAGGCCCGTCACGTCCTGGCTCTTATTGCACGTGGACTGTCCGAGAAGCTGAACAACGCCATCTGGTCTGCCGTCCGCAACGACAACGGCGACACTACGCAGGATCTGTTCAACGGATTCGATACGATTACCTCCACGGAAATCACCGCTGGTAACATCGCCGCAGCTCATGGCAACTACCTGAAGCTGACGGAGGAGATTACCGAGCTGAATGCCTGCACCGTCGCCAAGAAGATTCTCTTCGGCCTGGATCCTATTCTCCGCGCTCAGGACCTGAACATGTACTGCACACAGGAGTTCATTGACATGTACAATGAATCCTACCAGTCGCTGCATGGCGCTCTTCCCTATAACCTCGGCTATGAGAAGAACACCGTGGAGGGCAGCAACAACAAGCTGCACATGATTCCGCTCACGAACAAGCTGGGCTCCAAGTTCATCCACATCGCTCCCAAGAGCAACATGCTCGTTGGCTTCGACCAGATGGGTGACATGGAGAGCGTGGATGTACGTGAGTTCGCACCCTTCGTACTCACCTACATTGCCACCATGTTCTTCGGTGTACAGTTCGAGAGCATCGACCGCCGCCGCCTTAAAGTCATCGAACTGGCTACTTCGGCACAGCAGGGACAGGGCTAAGGTGTTTGCCTTAGTTCCTTTCCTTGCCGTTTGGTTGGCAACTGATTGAAACACAAACACAACACGCTAAACACTTACCATTATGCCTACAAACAACAACTCTTGCTTCACTCCCTTGCAGCGCTCCCTTGCATGGTGCCAGGGACAGCCTGTAATGCCGGGCATACGCCGCCGTCTCTACTACACGAGCAAACAGAACGTCGTGCAGTGGCCCGCATACAGCGCGGATTCTGGCGGACGCTATGCCTTCGCAACCACCACGGGAAACTTCACGCTGAAGGCTGATACCTATTGGCACTTCATTGACATCCTCGCGGAGAAGTCCACGTTGACTTCCGATGCACAGGGCGAGGCTCCTTCCCAGACGCAGCTCAACAAGCTCACTGCCGTCCATCCGGGCGTAGGTCAGGAGGCTTCTGCTGTAGCCTGCTACCTCAACAACTCCGATAATGTATTCCTCGTACAGGATATGTCCGGCCTCTGGCGCATCGTGGGTTCCCGTTTCTATGAGACGAAGACAACGGTGGCACAGGACAACGGACAGGGTGCCACAGGCACAGCCAGCACTACCATCAACGTGGAGGCAACTGACATCTGCCCGTCCCCGTTCTATCAGGGAACGATCGTCACCGAAGACGGGGAACTGAGCCTTGCAGGTGGCGACACACCTACGGCTGTGACTACGTAACGGACTTTTGTTCATTCTTGAATACTTGAAAAGTTGGAAGAGCGTACCGCCATAGACATGAGTGACCTCCTTGCCGAGGTGCAAGTGCCGGACATGGACGGTACGCTCAATTCTCTGACAGAGGTGAAAGGGAAGAACAAAGCGGAGAAGGATCTGTTCGGAGAGAAGAAACGAAACGCCTGGGACAAGTCAACGGAGGCACGTTGCGACTTCTACCCGAAGACGAAACTCGTCCACAGGGCAGGGTTCTGGTTCTTCGCTTTGTGGCAAAAGTCCATCATGGGAAGGACGCTCACGGACATCAAGAGTGATGCTTCAGAGGTGAGCCACTTCGCAACGGAAACGGCCACCCTCATCCGGGAGGTCATCGGGCATCATCTGGACATCGGAAACTGGTGTATCGTCACCACTCCAAAGCGACGCCATCTGACCCGGAATTTTGCCACACTCATTGGAGATGAGATAGGCAAATTGCTCAAAATCCCGTTCTATGAGGACGTCGCAACCTGCAAATCCAAGCACCGTGTGAACGCAGAATTTGAGCTTCAGTTTTTGCCTCCAGAGCCTAACATTATCGTATTTGACGACTTCGTTACAACGGGTTCAACACTGCATTCCATGAAGGTGCTTTTGGAGGAAAAAGGGAAGAATCTGATGATGTTCACAGGTATTAACAATAAACTTTAATTTGTATTATATAAAACTCTCGCTAACAAAATAATATATTATGGATAATCAATTCAACTATAAGCTTCAAAAATGGCTCAATGATGACAGCCGAACCATCGAGGACGGATGCCTTCTTTTGCTCCAGATGGAGAACAATCAGATACATTATCAGAACCTTCTTCGCCACCCGAATAAGGTGGCTGTGATGAAGTATCTCATATCGGAACTTCAGAAGCGCTTGACTGTCCGGCTGGCCAACATCACACACAAGGAGGTGGCTGAGATGGATGAGCAGGTAAAGGTCATCGTGAAGGAGCATTTCAGCTATCAGGAAGCGAAAACGGGAGGTACCTCAAATGAGGAATTCCGTAAGGGCAAACGTGCCGACCATGACCAGCTCCCAGAGGAGATTCAGGCACGTTATGTGGAGAACCTGGACCTGCTTCGTAGGATGCGGGAAGTGCATCTGAAACTGCGCAGTCTCTCCACGGAACAGGTGTCGTGTCCGGATTCGGAACGTTACCCGTTCCTCAAAGAACTCATCGCGCTTGACAAGCAGCTGCATGAGAACTGGAACGTGTATGACCACTATGTGGTTGATGAGACTGTTACTGCACCTACTACACAAGCTGAGGCTGAAACTGGTTCGGAGGCAGAAACTACCACAGAACCTGTTGCACCTGCCAAAACTGCCAAGGCTACCAAGCCCAAGAAAACGACTACATCCAAGGCTAAGAAATGAAGCGCGGCACATCCATATCGAAATACTTGCGGCCATTGGCAGAGAAGACGCACCAGGTCTATCTCACCAATGAGCTGCAGGTGGCCGACGTGCTCGAATGGATTCTTTCACAGGTCGGAAAGTCCGAGGTATGGCAGACTTCGTTCTCCATCTCCGAGGAGTTCCTTCGCCGCCTGTTCTTCATCGAGAAGCAGGGACAGGTGAAGCAGTTCAACCTCATACTGGATTACAAGGCTACCAATAAGACGCTGAATCTGTGGCCCTTCATCTGCCAGACGATGCAGCATGTGTATCTGGCAGACAACCATTCAAAGGTGCTGCTTGTTCAGGCAGATAGTGGGGAGGTGGTGACAGTACTCACCTCGCAGAACCTGACACGAGGCAACCGCATGGAATCGGCTCTTGTCACTACTGATCCTGGCATCTTTGCTACGCTTCATGAGTCCATGACTTCCCTCATTCACAATAAATCAGTTCCGCTACATGACCTATTCAGCCAACGAATTGGAGCAGATTGAGAAGTTTGCCTCCATCTTCCTGCCTATTTCTGATATGGCCATCATCCTTGGTATTCCCGCAGAACAGCTACGCGAGGACATCAAGAACCGTTCCTGTGATGTGGCCAAGGCTTACCTTCGGGGAAAAGCGTCCTCGAAGGTGAAGCTGCATACACAGGAGATGATGCTGGCACAGGTCGGCTCACCGTTGGCATTGGAGAATGCTGCCAAGAACCTGCTCGATATGGAGGATGACGAATAATGGCAAACATCGCAACCATAGACATCTGCCGCAAGGATCTCTTCACACCCGTTGAGGAATTGCAGAAGGAGTACACGGAGGCTCAGGTGGCCCGTGTACTCAGGTTGCGCGATATGTATAACTGGGTGCTGGCCAACCCGGATGCCAAGGACAGACAGTTTATCGAGGAGGAACTGGCCCGTGGCTTTGCGGTGCATAAGTCACAGGCATACTCTGACCTTGCCGTCATCAAGGCTTTGGTGCCGCTGCTGACAGAGGCTTCACGTGAGTTCCATCGGTGGCGCTACAATGAGATGATCATTGAGACGTACCAGATGGCCAAAAAGCGCAAGGACACCAAGACGATGGAAAGGGCGGCTACTTCCTACGCCAAATACAACCGCGTCGATGTAGAGGATGAAACGGCTCTGCCTTATCATCTCATCGTCATACAGCCCTTTACGGCGACTTCAGACCCGACGGTGCTGGGCATCAAGCCCATCCCGAACAGGCAGAAGTTCGTGGAAGACTTGCTGGCCAAGTACAGGGCTGAATCAGCTGATATTGATGATATTGAGTATGAGGAAGCTGACCTCGAAGAGGAGGAGCTGTTTGGTTCTTATGCCGACTTCGAGGAAATCAATGAGGACGAATAAGACTTGAACCCTTGAACTCTTGAACTCTTGAACCCTTAAACTCTTAAACCCTTGAACTCTCTAAAGCCTACCAAACAGATATACTTCAATGACCCGCAGCGATTGACACAGCTCATCGGTGCCAATACGACTGTCATTGTTGCCGGGCGCCGCACAGGTAAGACGGACTCCATAGCCGCGCCTTTCGTGCTTCGTAATATGCAGCGCATGGAAGGCAGCACGGGCGGCATCGTGGTTCCGACATTCAAGCACGGTCTCACCAATACGCTGCCGGGACTGTTCACTGCTTGGCGCAGATGGGGATATGAGAAGGGTGTTCACTATGTGGTGGGGCGCAAGCCACCCAAGGCATTCAAGAGGCCATTGATAGAACCTTCTGACTATGAGCATGTCATTACGTTCTACAATGGGTCTGTTGCTATCATTATCAGTCAGGACCGCCCGGGTACGTCCAACTCTTTGACGCTTTCCTGGGTGCTGGTCGATGAAGCGAAGTTCATAGACTACCAGAAGCTGAAGGATGAGACGTTGCCTGCTAATGGTGGTATCAAGACGTTCTTCGGGAAGCACAGCTATAACCATGCCTTGATGATTCTCTCTGATATGCCACAGACACAGCGAGGGTCTTGGTTTCTTCATTACCGCGAGAAGATGGACAAGGATCTCATTGAGGGCATCAAGGCTACGCTCTATGAGATATGGCACACGAAGGAGCGCATACGCGAAATGCGCAAGGAGGGAAAGGAGGTGCCGAAGCATTTGCGAAGTTATCTACGTAGGCTTGACACTCAGCTCAATAAGATGCGCTCGGTGGCTGTCTATTACAAGGAATACTCCAGCATCGAGAACATCGAACTGCTTGGAGAGAACTATATCCGCCAGATGAAGCGTGACTTGACTCCGCTGACATTCCAGACATCAATTCTCTGTCAGCGGATAGGCATACGCAAGGATGGTTTCTACTCATCCATGCGGGAGGGTCACAAGTACAACGCTTCGGATTTTGAATACCTGGACAGCCTCGGGTATGAGTTCGATGATTCGGCGATGGATTGCAGGGCAGACAAGGACCTGAATAGACAGGCTCCTATTTGCATCGGTATGGACTACAATGCTAATATCAACTGGCTTGTAGCCGGACAGCCCTCTGGACGTAGGCTGAAGGTGCTGAAGTCCTTCTTCGTCAAGTTTGAGCGGAAATTGTCTGCTCTTGTCGATGACTTCTGCAACTATTACGCCTACCATGAGAATAAGACGGTCATCTTCTATTATGATGCCACAGCCCTTGGCTCCAACTATGCCGTCAATGATCAGGACTTCCGCTGGGTCATTGTGCATGAGTTCGAGTGTAGGGGATGGGAGGTGGTGGAGGTGTATCTCGGCAATCCGATGAAGCATGATGAGAAATACCTGCTCATCAATCGGGCTTTTGCCGGGAAACAACGCCTGATGCCGATGTTCAACAGGCAGAATAACGATGACCTGATTCTCGCTATTCAGACGGCACAAGTGTATCGTGGCCGGCTTGGTTTCCGTAAGAACAAGTCAGATGAAAAGGACCCCGAAACGGAAGAGGATTTGCTGGAGCACCGCACCGATGGAACGGATGCTTTTGACACCCTCTATATCGGGTGTGAAAAGTTCCCGCAGCATGACATCTACGCTGTCACAACAGGAGGAGTCATTTAGTGCAAAACTGGCTCATCAAGAGGCCTCGGTTTATGCCAAAAAGCATGGTTTCAAAACAAAATGATAAAAGTTTGTGTTAAAGACACACTTTATCGAAAAATCTTTGCTGTTATATCGTGATTTTTGCCTATATTTGCACCCAGATTTCAGCCTCTCCACAAAAGCGGCAAAATCGATAAAGCGGTCTTTGAAATGGTGCCTCTTGCATGTGGTAAGAAGATTATGTTGTGAAGTAAAATGAGTTAATTAACTTAATGTCTAACCTTTAACTATTCAACATGTTTAACCCAAAAATCGCAATTGAAATGGCAAAGAACAATGCTAAAAGATTGAAGAAGCGAAGGCGGGTTACAGATTAGTTTGGAACGAAACAGACAGTAACTCGAACGCTTGAAAAGTAATCACGATTACTTAATCAAATCAATATCACCTGAGTTCGCAACTTAATTATTTACCACTATGAAAAAGAACAAAGCACCAGGCTTCTGTGCTCCCGATAGGGAGCCGCAGAAAAGCGGAGTCAGTGAACTCCGTGAGCAAGTCAGAATGCTCTCCAATTCAGACATTGGGGTAGAGGAGAAAATTAACCTTCTGACAGCATTGTGTGAGGTCATTCTCGATTACGTTGAGTCTAACTCACGAATGATAGAGTTACTCCTGAAAAAAAGCGATGGAACAAAGTGATAAGACGATAACGCCCACTGCTCCCTCTTGCTACCTCATGTCGTTCATCTCAGAAATATACAGAGACCCTTTCCCGCGTTTCCTTCAGACAAAATGATGGAAACGCGGTTTTTTTGTGTTCTTGCCGTTCCTTTAGCTACTGTTTGAGCGGTTTTGAGAGCTTTTATATGCCGATTTGTGCCGTTTCATGAGCAAAAATGAACAAAATCACCCTCATTTAACCTTTTTTCTCGCGCACGTTCCTAATATAAGGGAGATTTTTCTTTATATTTGTCCTCAAAATGGGCATAAAATGGCAAATTCAGCCTGATTTACGCCCCTAATAAACGGATAAACGAAAAAGATATATGTCTAAGATCAAAGCACGCGAGAGCCAGAATGTTGAATACAAGAGCAGCTGGCATGACGAATACCTGAAGTGGATTTGCGGCTTCGCAAATGCACAGGGTGCCGTCATGTACTTCGGTGTGGACAACGACCACGAGGTTGTCGGGTTAGAGAATGTTGACTGCTTGATGGAGGACATCCCCAATAAGATTGTCACCACCATGGGTATCGTTGTTGACGTGAACCTTCATGAACAAGATGGCTTGGAATACATCGAGGTTTATGTGGAACCCAGCAATATCCCCATCAACTATAAGGGCAAATACTACTATCGTTCTGGCAGCACTATGCAGGAACTTCGAGGCCCTGCCCTCCAGCAGTTCGTACTGAAGAAGATGGGACGCTCGTGGGATGATATTACCAACGAACGAGCCAAGATAGATGATATAGACCGTGATGCTATTGACTATTTCCTCCGCAAGGGCATCGATGCACAGCGTATCCCCGAGGATCAGCGTAATGCACATACAGTAGATGTGTTGGCGAGCCTTGGATTGTTGGATGACAATGGCGGTCTGAAGAATGCTGCCATCCTCTTATTTGGCAAGAAGCCTCAGAAGTTCTTCCCCAGTGCCATGTTCAAAATCGGTCGCTTTGGTCGTAGCGAGGCAGACTTGATGTTTCAAGACGTAATAGAAGGCAATATCATTCAGATGGCCGACCGTGTGATGGAAATTCTTCAAGCCAAGTATCTTGTATCACCAGTGCGTTTTGAAGGTATGCAGCGCTATGAGAAATTGGAGATACCCAAAGAAGCCATGCGAGAAATACTCTACAACGCCATAGCCCACAAGGATTATACAGGGCCAGATATTCAGATGCACGTATATGATGATCATTTGGAGATTTGGAATGAAGGAGAGTTACCCACGGGTTATACGCAGGAGACACTATATGGGCGTCATTCTTCCAAACCTCGAAACTTGAACATTGCCAATGCCTTCTTCAAGGCTGGCTTCATCGACACCTGGGGACGTGGCTACAAGAAAATTCGTGAGGGCTTTGAGCCAGCCGGTATTCCCATGCCCAAGGTGGAGAACTTCTGTGGCGGCGTACAGGTGACGATAGAACGAACCCAGTTTATAAAGATGATAAATGGCAGTAATGTCGCAAGCAATGTCGTAAGTGATGTCGTAAGTTTGTCGCAAGTTCAACTATCTGAAAGACAGAAAAAAATATGCGAACTGATAAATAAGGATTCCTTTATTTCAGCACAGAAAATGTCGGTAGTTTTGTCGGTAGTTCATAGAACCATCCAACGTGACCTTGCAGACATGCAGAAGAAAGGCGTCCTGATTCGAGAGGGCAACACGAGCGCCGGCCATTGGATAGTCCTACTTAAGAAACCAGAAAGCTAATTTATCCTGAGCATGTCGAAGGAGGGCGTAGCATAGACGAAGCATAGGCCAAGCTTATACCTTCGGAGATGGCTCGAAGATAGAAGATGTTTAATGCAATAGAACAATAATAAAACAGCAACAACATGGACAGACATGGCTTTATAGATTTCAACACTAGGCTTTCGCCAGAGAATTCGGGCAAGGCTGACAGTTATGCCCGTGCCATAAAGATCCTGGACGAGGTGTTGCCCTATCAGGACGTGATAGATCTTCACGGCCAGTCGCTCTATGATATTACAGACTCTTCCATCATAGAATCCATTCTGCGTTTAGTCAATGACGAGGTGAAGAAGATGAAGAAGCAGCAGCCTAACATTTTCGATTATGGCAAGCCTAATCAGAAAAGTTATCCCCTGAAAAGTTTCTGTTCAGCAGCTCTGAAAAGCCTGATGAAATATGCCCAATATGTTCAGGATGTTAATGAAGCTGACAGAATCGTTGCACAGGAGTCTGATCCGCGAAGCATCTCCACAAAGCTAATAGCCCTCTTTGACCTGACAAAGGAAGGTGAAGACGTTGTCTCAATTACAAAACGCAGAAAAGGCCAGGACTATTTCCGCCACATGATACTTGCCAATTATGGTGGACGCTGCGCTCTGACGGGAATAGGCATACCGCAGCTGTTGCTTGCCAGTCACATAATACCTTGGGCAGATACGTCTCATAAAAAAGACCGTCTCAATCCTTGCAACGGCATTTGCCTTTCAGCCCTCTACGATAATGCTTTTGACAAGGGACTTATTACAATATCGCCTGATGACTATACAGTCTGTATATCCTCTGCATTACGTGAATATGAATCGCAAGAATATTACAATCAGTATTTTGGAAGTATCAATGGTCAGAAGATGGTTCTTCCCCGAGAGTTTCAACCTGACCGCGATTTCTTGGCTTATCATAGAGAACATGTGTTTATAGGATTTTGAAAACGAACTATCATTTTTACTAACAATATGGATATAAAAGCCTGGAGCAATCTAATCTATAAGTACTATTTCGAGAGGAGCCTCAGCGAAAAAGTCAATCTTCACATTTCCATGCAGGATCTGATCGATTTTGCGAAAGATGAAAATGTGGAAATTGCTAATGGCAAATACGCTTCAACTTTTGAAGATTCGTTTATTAGAAACGATTTTTCAAGGAAATTCTGGCTTAACCAGGAAGGTAATAGAAATTTAAGCGATTTACAAAAGAAAATCAATCAAATAGCATACCAGGCAATTACTGAAAAGAACTATTATGTACTCTTATAAGAGTCTGTTCGGCAAAGGCCTCGGCAAAAAGAGTCGAGTCACCTTTCTGCTCACTATCGCCTTTCTGTTCCTCTTCGTTACAGGCATCGTACTCATCGTTGCCATCGACGGCCCCAATTCCACTATGGGCCACTTACATTATATATTTGGACAACTGCTGACTATCCTTTCCCTCGGGCACGTCACCAAGAGGTGGAAACAAATTGTCCATGAGTGAGATGATTTGTTTTTACCCCTCCCGATACTCCAGCGGGCTGAAACCCACCTGTCGCTTGAAGTAGCGGTTGAAGGCACGGTGGGCTTGGGGAACTTTGAGTAATCATAATGATGAGGTAGTCTTAACGTACTACCTCATCATATTTTTACAAGTGTCCTGTAGGATTCTTTTTAGCGTATTCCCCTGGTAAAACGCCGAACTCTTTCTTGAAGCATTGAGAGAAATATTTCGGTGTGTTGAAGCCAACGGAATATGCTAGTTCGGAGATGCGGAAGTCAGAGTCGCGGCAAAGAATGTCGGCGGCGGCATTCAAGCGGATATTCTTGATGAAGTTCTGGATGCTCAGACCGCTGACATCGTGCAGGCGTGTGTAGAGGGAGCTGACGCTCATGCCCAGGTCAGCGGCCATGCGGTCGCGATTGTAGTCGGTATCATCAAGGTTCTGCATAACCAATTCACGTGCTTTCTTCAAGAAAGCCGACTCGGTGTCTTGTTGTACAGGTGTGGCTTCGAGTTCATTGGCGCTTTGTTCTTCCTTCTGCGGTTCAAATGTGGTTCCTACGCATCGCATCACTGCAGTGAACCGTCGGCTGGCTTTCACTTCGTGTCGCATTTGCAGATATCGCCATACGAACCATGCGATGCACGCGAGTACACATATATAAATAAGGTATGCCCACCATGTGCGATACCACGGAGGAAGTACGCGTATGGCGATGGCATATGGAAGTTCGAAGGTCTGACCGTGGCTGTCGGTAGCACGGAGATGCAGCTGGTAGGTTCCAGCGGGCAGGTTGGCCAGAGATACACGTCGTGTGCCGGGTTCCACATACTGCCAGTCGCGGTCATAATCATTGAGACGGTAGGAATATGAAATCTGTGCGGTATGGTTGTAGGTGAGCAGGGCGAGTTCCAAGGTGAGGCGATGCACGGATGCGGGAAGTGTGATGTCGCGTACCGCCAGGGGTATCGCAGAACAGATGCGCGCAGCACTGCTGGAATCCATATCGGCGATGGGTGTGCCGTCGATTAACAGGTCTGTCACGATGAGCGTCGCGCGGGCGGTTGCTATCCTTTCTTCTTTCTTATTAGCTACCTTCCGGTTTGCCACGCTCACGTATCCTTCGGTCATACCGAAATAGAGGCTGTCGGTGGTGCGGAACGTAGATCGAGGCATGAAAGTGCAGTCTGGCAGCCCGTCTTCGACGGTGAACGTCCTAACGACAGTTTCTCCGTCAGACCCTACAACAAGGCGCATCAACGTGCCGTTCGATGCCAGCCACAGGCCGCCTTCTGCATCCTCGTTGATAGAGCAAATGTTGCGTGTAGGCAGGTGGTAGCTTTGTGCTACGCTATGGAAGCGGTCGCTTTGGGCATCATAGCGCAGCAGCCCTTGTGTTGGCGAGACAGCCCACAGACGGTAACGGCTATCCTCAAAGCACGCTGTAACGGGCATTCGGGGAAGATAGTGGCGACATGTCCTATTCATTATCCGCACGATGCCGTCGTTATCCGAGCTCACCCATACGTTCCCTTCGTGGTCTTCCGTAATGTTTCTGACGATGAAATAGCCTGTCAGATCTACGCTGTCGGTGCAGATTTCCAGATGCTCGCCTTTCCCGTCGGGGGTGACTATGGATATTCCCATGCGCTGTCCTATCCACAGCGTACCATCGCGACTCTCGCATAGTGCTTCCACGTTGTCGCGCAACCAAGTGCGGTTATTCCAGTGCCATGTCTCCTCTGTCCCGTCGGGGTGCATGACTTGAAGTCCCTGATCACCAAGGGCCATAAACAGGTCGCCGTTGGAGCGTTGTATGATGCAGTGGGCTGGCGCATGGTCCTGCGGTCTATGACTGATGAGATTCCCTTGTTCATCTTTGTACAGGCTATAGACGCGCCCTGCAGTCGGCGTGAAGCGGAATGTGGCCTCGTCACGCGTCAGACATTCAATCCTCCCCGTCTGGGCAAGTGCCCACACACGTCCGTCCGTCGTCACCTGCAGGCGTCGTGCCGTCCGCATGGTGTGAACCAAGGATGACACCCCAACGACCCCTTCATCAGTAGCCATCCAGATGTCACCGTCTGCGGGGTTCTCGCAGACATCATGTACGGGTGTGCTTGAATGCCACACATGGCGCAGTGTAGAGAGTTTGTAATCATCGGCATGGTCGAGGCAGAAGAGTCCGTCAGCCCAAGTACCTATCCACAGGCGTTCGCGTCGGTCGAGGCTAAGCGTGTAGGCTGAATTCATGTCATTAAATGCTGCGTAGGTATGGAACACGCCCGTCTGTGGAGAGTAGCGCAACAGACCGTTGCTCCATGTGCCCATGACGATGTCCCCGTTTGTCAGCTCTTCAAAAGTCTTCACTGAATACCCCCATACGGTGTCTCGCCGTCCGTCCGGGAAGATGGCAAGTGTATTATCGCAGTTGAAGTTACGAAAAGTATCCTTCTTGTCGTCGTAGATGGAGAATCCGTCGTCGGTACCCACATACAGCGTGCCGTCCGTAGCTGTGAAGAGGGCATAGACGATGCGCTGGCTGGCCTTGGGGAGACGGTAAGCACGTTCGCTCCCATCCGTTAGGTTCAGGCGCAGCAGTCCGTCGTTGGTGCCCATCCAGAGATGACCCACGGAGTCCTCTGTGAGACATCGCACGTCGGCCGCCACTGTGCTGCCTCGACCCTGCCACGCACGCATCGTGTAGCCGTCGAATGTACAAAGTCCTGAGCTGGTTCCTACCCACAAGAGCCCACGGCTGTCTATTATCATACATCTCAATTCGTCGGCCGTCCGCGTCTGTGTGGCCATGTTCACCTTCCATCCTCCCCCTGCCGCAAAGAGGGTGAGGCAAACGGATGCCGTCAGGAGTGCTAATAGATGTTTCTTTCCCATTTTATGGCTTGTTTTGGGTACAAAGGTAGTAAAAAAGGTAAAGAATCCGACAAAAGAGGTGAAAAAATGTGCATTTGGACACCTTTTGACCCTGTTTTTACAATCCTGCTCCACATCCATACGCGCAATAACGACCTTTGCAACACGAAAAACGACAAAACAAAACTCATTTACTCACACAATGAAAGCTAACACATTTCTCACGCTTCTCTGTCTGTTCCTCTCGACTACTTCGCTAAAGGCGCAGACCGTGTTGCCATCGTTTGCCACCGCCAACGACTTCGGTGGCCAGACGATAGGCGACCTCACCTCCTTCGTGCCGACCACCAACAACTTCACCCTTGAAGTGCAAGCCACGGCGGCAACGCCCGTCACTATCGCTTTCGGCAGCATCAGCTACACGCCGACAGCCGACAGTTCAGTTCGTTTCGTGCAGCAGGACGGCAAGGTCTATGTCTTCGAAAACAACACCTACGCCACAACACTTACACCAGACTATATATATAATAAGGTGGGCGAGCAACTGCTGCGCAACCCCAGTTTTGAGACCGTAGGCGAAGAGCTGACCTCGGGACGCTGGAAAGCCACTGAATGGGAAACATGGAACGGCGGCACGCCTACGTGGGGCGGCGACGTGGGTTACGTCAACGTGCGCGAGAACGCCAGCTACCGTTCCGACGGCACCAAGAGCATCATCCTGCACACGGGCAGCCGATGGCTCAGTCAGCAACTAACCGCTGATGCACTCGCTCACGCCACCACCTACCTCCTCACCTACGACTACTGGACATCCAGCGGCACAGGCAACGGCGGCATCACCTACCACATACAGCTCGGCTCAAGCCTGGCCAACAACGACCTGCTTGACCTCGAAGGTCACACGCCCACCAATGCCAACCACGCCAAGCACAGCTTCGCCACCGTATTCCAGACACCCGCCACGCTGCCCGACGATCTATACCTCTCGCTCTATCGTCCGGAATCCAAGGTCGATTGGCTCGACAATATGAGCCTCACGGCCATCAGCCCCGTGGCAGCAGGCATCACGGGTGCTGCGAGTGCTGTCTATGCAACCGGTGCCTACGCTCCTGCCTGTATGATGCTCCCGGGCGACGTCTATATCGATCAGACCTCGCGCCTCGCAAATCCCAATTTCGACGACAACCTGACGGGTTGGACGCTCACGGCCAGCACACAGTCGAAAATATCGACCGTTGAGAAAGGCGGCGGCATCATCGCGGACAACCAGAACCACTGGCAGCTGTGGCAGGCAAGCGGTGCACTCACGGGTAAGGCCTATCAGACGGTCACGGGCCTGCCCAACGGCAAGTACCACGTGGAGGCTACGGTCGTCACCACCAGCTTCGGTGGTGTCATCAGCCTCTATGCGAATGACGGAAAAACAGCTATCGCCTCTAACACCGCCCAGCGCTATGTCACCACTGGTATCGTCACCGACGGCACGCTGGAACTGGGCCTCGACCTCGCTACCACGGGTGGCGTGACCGTCGATTTCGACACCTTCACGCTTCACTACCTCGGCATGGATGCCGATGGCTATCGCGAAGTACTCAACCAGCGCATCGCCGAGGCAAAAGCCATTCTCGACCACCTCGAAGCGGGCTATGACGCCGCGCCCCTCAACACCGCCGTGGCCAACGCAGAAGTCCTCGGCACAGAAGCTACAGCCGAGGAGCTCATTGCAGCCATTGCAGAACTCAATGCAGCCATGAACGACTACGCTGCCTACGTGGCCGAGCGCGAAGCCGAACGCGCCCGCATCGCCGCCTTCGCAGCAGCCGTCGAAGCAGCCCGCGCAGAGCGAGCTGCCGACGAATACCCCGATGCCGTGGCCTTTGACGAAGCCATCACCACAGCAGCCGAATACCTCGCCCAGCTGCAAACCAATTATGAATTGGCAATTGTGAAATATGAATCAGAGAAGGATGCCCTCAACGCCGCCCGCGAAGCTTACTACAACTCGCAGTTCACCATTACTCCCCGCCAGCAGACCATCTCCTACGTTGACCTCACACTCAACGGTTCAGAGAAGTTTGTCCTACGTGTGGATGGCCGTCCCTACTATGCCACTGAAATTCAGCTACGCCCCGACAAGCTGCGCGGCTATGAGGGCTGGAGCGAGCCGGAGATAGAGGCCGTGTTCAAGCGTGCTGCCGACGACGGCTTCTCCACAGTCAGCGTGCCTTTGTTCTGGAGTGAGGTGGAACCTGAGAAGAATCATTTCGACTGGCGCATCCTCGATGAATACTTGGGTTGGTGCAAGAAGTATGGCATGAAGATGGAGCTGCTCTGGTTCTCATGGAGCTCCGGCGGCCGTGTGCAATACCTCTGGAACTACAATGGCCAGCGCCAGCTGCGCACTCCCGACTATGTCTGCTCGATGGAAGGTACATCGGAATATAACATGCTGCGCACCGAATGGGAATACTCCCTCGACTGGCGCGATACAAACCTGCGTGATCGCGAGACCTACGTCCTCGGACGTGTGATGGAGCACGTAGCACTCTGGGATGCCAACAACGGCGCGCCACACACTGTGGTCGGCGTGCAGTTAGGCAACGAGGCCTGCACTCATGGCGGCAACACCGCAACCGATGCTGAGATTATTGACTGGTATCACCACGTCGGTGCTGCCGTCAAACAGTCGAAGTACGTCACTTGGACGCGCCTTAACTGCATCTCCTGGATGACCAGCGGACGCACCAATGCCAACGAAAGCCGCCGCAACAATGGTGGCACCAACATTGACTTCGTGGGCATCGACATCTATGGCACCAACGCCCCCAAGGTCAAGGGCAACATGGACGGGTACCTCGGCACCAACGGCAAGAACTATCGCATGATCATGGAAATCGATGCCAAGGACTCCAACGCTCCCCTCTACCAGATGGCAGCACTTGCGGGCGACAAGGCTTTCGACTACTACAACATGGGCCCCGTCGATGGCAATGGTCTCTATGCCAATACCGGCCACGTCCTCACCGAGCGCAGCCACATCAACCTCGTGCGCCAGCGCAACAAGATCATCAACGCCGATGCGCAGGACATCGCCCTGAAGAAGCAGGGCAGTGGTCTCTACGTCTATAACTACGCCGGCAACAGCACCGCCACCGAGACGGGCATTCTCAGCATCGCCTACACGCCCGCCAACGCCACCAGTCAGGCCATCGTCATCAATCGCAGCAGCTATGAGGTCGTGCTCTTGAGCACGGGTGGCGGCACCTTCGACTATCCCGCATCGCTCGGAGTGGAAGCGGTCGAACAGGGCTACTTCGATGCCTCCAACCAATGGGTCAGCGAGGGTGCAGTCAACTATACGTCAACGTCCATTACTCTTGGCGAAGCTACCTGCGTTCGCCTCTCGTTGAGCAACGAGTCGGCTCTCACCGAAGCCCTTGCCGCCTACGATGCCGCAGTGAGTCAGGCAGCGCGCTACGAAGAAGCCAACTATCCCTACGCCTCCGGCAAAAGATATGCATACATGCAGACTCTGGCAGCCGCATCACGGCCTACGACAGCGGCCTCAGCAGCCGATGCTACTGCTGCCCTCTGGGCGGCCATCCGCGACTACGTAACCAGCAATGCCCAAGCAGAACACGTCGGAACCGCCAAGGCCCTGTGTCCGTCGGTTTCCCCGACGGAGACTACCCTCCTCAACCCTAATGCAGAAGCCACTTCAGGATGGACTATTGCGGGCTTCGATGTGAACAGCAATGATGCCATGGCATACGTCATGGCCGACGGCACAACCATACCCACCCGTTTCAACAAAGCATGGACATCCAGTCCCTCCACCAGCAGCGTCACACAGACCCTTCCAGCCCTGTCAGCCGGACGCTACCTGCTTTCCGTCGCTGCCCGTGGCGACATCCGTAGCTTGCAACTCAACGGCGCAGCAGCCACCTATCATAACCTCTCTACCTTCGGAACAGCACCTGCCTGGGACGATGCCTTCGTCGTGTTCACACAGGAGGAGGATGGCCCCGCCGATATCTCGGCCGCTGTCAACGGCACATGGTTCTCCCTCACCAACTTCCGCCTCACGCGCCTCAGTGCCGATCTCACAGCGACACCCACGGCTGACATCGAGAACGCCATTGTACGCCTACCACGCTCACTATCAGCTGGTTGGAACGCCATCGTGTTTCCGTTTAACATGACTACCGAACAGATTTCGGCAGCCTTTGGCGATGAGGCAGAAGTACGCACCCTGAACACTGCCCTCACGCTGAACGGCAGCTCAGCCACCATCGCCTTTGACGAGGCCACTGCTACCGAAGCTGGTGTGCCTTTCGTTCTGAGACTACCCACGACAGGAAGCAATTACTACATAGAGGGTGTCAACATCAGCACAGATGCACCCTCCACGGTTGTTGCTTCCAACGGCTCGACCTCTGTCACCCTACAAGGTACCTACGACGGTGAAGACCTCAGCTCAGACTTCCACTTCCTCAACGGCACCACCCTCTATCATCATACCGATTGTGCGGGAGCTGTTACAGCACAGCCCTTCAGCGCATGGTTCACTCTCGAAACAACAGCCGAGGTGAAACTGACTGTGAATCTCAGTGACACGGATACCGGCGTGGAGAAAATGGTAAATAGTAAATCCGTAAATAGAAAATGGTTCGACCTAAGTGGTCGCAGCGTCACAAATCCGAGCCGTGGAATATATATCCTCAAAGGCAAAAAAGTCATTGTCAAATAGCAGACCTTAAATATACAATCATAAATCATTCAATAGCGTTATGAAAAAAATCTATCAGCGACCTGCGATTCAAGTATTCAGCGTGGATACGATGTCCACATTGCTCAGCAGTTCTACAGGCCTCAATACGAACGGTCTCGACGGAGTAACCTCTCAGGAATGGGACAAAGATGACAGCCCTTCCTCGTTCGTCAAGGGAACGGGGCAAGGGGATTGGGACGAGATTTGGTGATCTCACATCGCAGCAACAAGTACAAACAAAACATCATGCAACAATGAACTTCAGAAATCTCCTTCTCGCCGTGGCACTCCTCGCCACTTCGCTCGTCCGCGCCGACGAGCTGCGGGTCGTCAGCTCACCCGCCACATTCCCCATCGCCACCCCTGGCGGCACGACCACTTTTGTCTATGATGCCACAAACGACCACGAGGTTGTAGGCATCGCCGCCAATGCCGTGGCCGGCGACATCGACATCATCACTGGACAGCGGCCAAACGTCGTCACTTCACTTGGCGATGCAGGTAGCACACCAGTGATTGCTGGTACGATTGGGCGTTCCACCATCATTGACGCCCTCATTTCTGCCGGCAAGCTGGATGTCTCTGCCATCTCAGGCAAGTGGGAAGCATATTCGTTGCAGGTTATCATCAAACCCCAAGACGGCATCCAGACGGCTCTTGTCATTGCAGGCAGCACACCGCGTGGCACGGCCTACGGCCTCTTTGAGCTATCTCGCCTGATGGGCGTCTCGCCTTGGGTGTGGTGGGCAGATGTCACCCCCGAGCCGCGCACGGCGCTCTATGCCACCGATGGCACGCTCTCCGTCGGCGAGCCGAGCGTCAAGTTCCGCGGCATCTTCATCAACGACGAGGACTGGGGCATACAGCCCTGGGCGGCCAAGAACATGGACACCGACATCCAGGATATAGGTCCTAACACCTACGCCCGCATCTGCGAACTGCTGCTGCGCCTGCGTGCCAACATCCTCTGGCCTGCCATGCACGAGTGTACCAAGGCTTTCTGGTACTACGCCGGGAATCCCGAGGTGGCTCGTCGCTATGACATCGTGCTGGGCAGCAGCCACTGTGAGCCCATGCTCAGGAACAATGTCTTCGAGTGGTACAACGAGGGCGGAACGTACAGCAGTTGGAACTACAAAACCAACATGACCCGTGTGCAAGAGTACTGGGCACAAAGGGTAGAAGAGTCGAAGAACCAGGACGTGATATATACCCTTGGTATGCGCGGCGTGCACGACGGCCCCATCCAAGGCTACAGCGGTGCCGAGAACATCGCCGCCGCGCTGAAGGAAATCATCACCTACCAGCGCAGCCTCATCAACGAGAAAATTGGCGACCCGACAACCGTGCCGCAGATGTTCTGTCCCTACAAGGAGGTGCTGGAGGCCTACAATGCCGGGCTGGAGGTACCCGAGGATGTCACTCTCTGCTGGGTCGATGACAACCACGGCTACATCCGCCAAATGCCCACCGCCGCCGAGCAGCAGCGCAGCGGCTCCAACGGCATCTACTACCACCTCAGCTACTGGGGGTCGCCGATGGACTACCTCTGGCTCTCCACCATCTCACCCTCGCTCATCAGCTACGAGCTCTCGCGGGCATACCAGCAGGGCGTCCAGCGTCTGTGGGTCATCAACGTGGGCGACATTAAGCCTGCCGAGGAGGAGCTGGAGTTCTGTATGGACATGGCTTGGGATATCAATGCCTGGCAACCCGCCGATGCTGCCGGTTACAGTCGCGCCTGGGCTGCACGCACCTTCGGTGAGGACGTGGCCGACGAGATTGGAGCCATCAAACGTGAGTACTACCGGCTGGCAGCCGGTGGTAAGCCCGAGCATATCAGCCTCGTAAGCTATTCGCAGGCCGAGATGGACAGCCGTCTGGCCGCCTACAAGGCCATTGCCGACCGCGTGGAGGCACTTAAACCACAGATTCCCGCCCGCCTGCAGGACGCTTTCTTCGAGATGGTGGAGTACCCCGTGCGCGCTGCCTGGCTGATGAACGTGAAACACCTGCGTGCACAGCAGAGCTTCCTCTATGCCCGTGCCGGCAAACGCGCCGAAGCCTTGTCTGCGTCGAGCGAAGCCAGCGCAGCCTACAATGAGATTCAGACACTCACGACCAAGTACAACACCGACATTGCCGACGGCAAGTGGAACGGTATGATGAGTTGGAGACCGCGCGGCCTGTCCACCTTCAATATGCCCAGCGTGGCTACCGCTACCGATGTGGCTTCCACAGAGTCGGAACTGGAGGCCGAGAACAATATTACCATCCCTGCCGCCGACTTCACCACGGCCAGCGGCATCAGCACCATTGACGGCCTCGGAATGCAGGAGCAGGCTGTCGGCGTGTGGCCTGTGAACCTGACAGCCTACGACGCCTCAGACGTCACCACGGCTCCCTACGCCGAATACAGCGTGGCCGTGGTGAAGGGTGTCAACATCGTCCGCGTGCGCTGTCTGCCAACCTTCCCGCTCAACAGCAGCTACGACCTGCGCTATGCCGTCAGCATTGATGGCGCAGTACCCGTCGTTCAGAGCATCAAGACTACAGCCATGACTTCGGCATGGGAACCCAATGTCCTGCGCGGCTGGGCAGGCGGAGCACACTGCTACGTCAGCGACAATACTAAAGAGGTACGCGTGCGCGTTTATTTCCTCGACCCCGCGCTGGTGCTCTCCGAGCTGGTGTGCGAGCGTCCTGCTGACACGTTCACCGCCGAGCATCTCGTGAATCCCGACTTCGAGTACAGTGCCGAGAACACCATCAACAGTGGCGGCGCAACCGTGCGCGGCGTGCCTTACGGCTGGCAGACAAACACTGTTCCGACAGGCAACAGCTACGGCATCAACAACGACTGCCAGAACCGCCACGGCGACAACGTGTGCTGGTTCCGCGGCACGCCCATGCCCGAAGAATTCAAGCTCTATCAGCGGGTGGAAGGACTGCCGGCAGGAACCTACCGCGTGGAGTGCCGCCTTTGGGCAGAGAAAGACCTGCTGGGCAGCGTGCGCCTCTTCGCCAACGACAACGTCCAGTACTTCGGCAAAGCCAGCGACTATGTCGCCAACCGCACCGAGGGCGAGACGGCTACCTTTGCCGGATACGAAGGAACCACAACACAGTCCCTGAAAGATATGTACGTCGATGTTACCATCGCTGAGGGCGAAACGCTGGAGATAGGCATCAAGACCAGCAACCAGAAGAGCGACGGCACACGTGCCACCGATGCCACGGGATGGTTCAAGTGCGACTACTTCCGCATCCGTCCCTACACGCCCGCTGTGAACCTTGGCAGCATCACCTACCGCGAGCCCGACACCGACATGAATGCCTCCGTCTCCAATGCTGAGTTCAGCAGCAATACTGACGGTTGGACACGCACCTTCAGCGGCGGCACCTACAAGGTCTCCACCGCTCAGAAGGGCGACGGCAGCGTTATCAAGAGCGGCGAGGGACACCTGCAGGTGTGGAACGGCAGCAGCGTCAACGGTCGCGTATATCAGAGTCTCTCAGGCCTGCCCAACGGCTACTACCGTCTCCGTGCCGCTATGTACAACGAGTTCAGCGGCTCCGTCAGCCTCTATGCCAATGCCGACAAGACATCAACTGTGAACCGCCAGAACGCCTACTACGACGTACTGACAGAGGTCGTTGACGGCACGATGGAGTTGGGACTCCTGATTGCCACCACAGGAACTACTGACATTGAGATGGATCACGTCACACTCACCTACCTCGCTCCACGATTCCAAGACATGCAGGCCATTGCCGTACAGACCGACGGCTCGCTCTATCCATACGCCAGCACATCGCGTTATGAAGCTATGAGCACCGCTGTCGCCGCTGCGTCCTCTTCATTGGCCGATAAGGTCGAAGCCTCTGTCACACTCCTCGCTGCCATCCGCTCATTCGTTGAGAGCAACGCCAAGGCCGAGGGCATCGGCACAGCATCAGAGCAGACATCACTCCTGAGCAATCCCGACGGACAGGCAGCCGACGGCTGGACCCTAAGCGGCGGCTTTGCTGTGAGCAGCAACGAAGACATGGCCTACCATACAGCCGACGGAACAGCCATCGCCACACGATTCCACAAAGCATGGAGCAGCAATACCGCAGGAAGTCTCTCACAGACCGTTACCGCCCTACCCGCAGGCCGTTACCTGCTCACGGTGGGCGTGCGCGGCGACGTGAGCAGCATCGACCTCAATGGTGCCGACGTCACCTATCTGCGTCGCAACCTCTTCGGCTGCGAGGCGGGATGGGATGATGCTGCCTTTGTCTTCACGCAAGCAGAAACAGCAGACCGCACACTGACACTCAACATCAGTGGCAGCTGGGCCACTCTCACCCACTTCCGCCTCACACGCCTCAGCCAAGACCTCACTGCCGCACCGGCCTCTGACATGGATAACGCCATCATCCGCCTGCCACGCACACTGGCGGCTGGATGGAACGCCTTGGTGCTCCCTTTTGATATGAATGCCGAACAGCTCCATGCTGCCTTCGGCCAAGCTGCTGAAGTACGCACTTTGAACACTGCCCTCACACTTATCGGCAACACTGCCTCCATTACCTTCGAAGAAGCCACTTCCACCGAAGCCGGCGTCCCCTTCGTACTGAAGCTTCCTGCGGCTGGCAGCGGCTACTATGTGGAGAATGTCAACGTCCGTGCTGATGCACCCTCTACGGCTGTCGCTTCCAGCGGAACGACCTCCGTCACCCTACAAGGCACCTACGACGGCGCATCCATCACCTCCGACTTCCATTTCCTCAGCGGTACGACACTCTACCACCATGCCGACGGCAAGGCCGCCGTTACCGCCCAGCCTTTCAGTGCCTGGTTCACGCTCGAAACAGCATCCGAGGTGAAGTTGGCAGCGAATTTTGATGGCATAGAGACGGGCGTGGAAGAAATCAGCCTCACCCCCATCCCCTCTCCGAAAGGCGAGGGGAGTATATACACCTTGGATGGTCGCCGCGTATCTGTTTCCTCTGCATATTCCGCTCTCCCAAAAGGAGTATATCTCATCGGCAATAGGAAAGTTGCAGTGAAGTAAGCATAAGGTCAAAGATTCAACAAATAGGTGCAAAATCGTACAAAACGTCGAATCCTTGACCTCTATGCTACAATCGTGAACCCTTCTGAGGCTGGAAAGCACGACCTTTGCAGCGTCAAAAGTAATTATTCTCAAAAGTTTTGTTAGTTAGTTGTTAGTTTCTAGGTCAATGTATTCGTGCAAGGTAAAGAGATTGTTTTTCAGGTAACACATTCAGATACTCAAATAAACCAATAACATGAAACAAAAACTACTTCTCATCGCCACGCTACTCGTAGTCACGACAGCGCAGACGATGGCTGAGGTGAAGAACTTCGGCAGTTCCACCACCAAGACGTGGACAGCCACCAGCAGCGACGGCTGCAGCAGCGGCTCCACCATCACCCTCGACGGTGTGGAGGTCACCATGGGCAACAGCGAGGACACGCAAACCAGTTGGTCGTGGCACGAGGGCAACGGTGGCCTTATCCCCACACAGATGCCATCAACCGACGGCACCACATCGACGCTCGTCACCACCTTCACCGAGACATCACCCTTCGGCACGCTTCCCACCCGAGGCAACTTCTTCAAGATTGTTCCTTCGAAGAACGCCTACATCGCCTTCTCCGCCAAGGAGTCGGCCATGGACGACCAGAAGATGGTGCTCGTCACCACATCCGACGGCTCCACCGTCACTGCTGCCTCGGTTAAGGCACGTGCCAGCGTGTGTACCTATTTTGTGGAAGCAGGCAAGACCTATTACTTTTTCCAGCTGGCTTATCCCAACCAGCTCACCGGTTACCGTTATACACTGAAAAGCGTCAGTGTGAATCCTACGACACTGATGACCAATGCCGACTTCCAGGCCAATTCAGGAGGAAGCAGCGGCACACCTACCGGCTGGACGCTCACAACGAGCGTTTATACGACCAAGACTAGCAATGGTGAGAAAGGTGGCGGAACCATTGCCGGCAATCCCAATAACCACTGGCAAATATGGAACGACAAAGCGATGACGGGCAAGGCCTATCAGACCATCACTAACCTACCCAATGGCATCTACACCGTCAGTACCACGCTGGTCTGTGATTTCAATGGCCGCGTAAAACTCTACGCTGGCAACAACTCTAAGGCCGTCACTTCTGGCAGTTATGGGACCTACAGCGTCGATGCTGCTGTGACAGCTGGTACTTTGGAACTTGGCCTTGACTTCACCGTAACCTCTGGAAACCCAGATTTGGAGATAGACGATTTCACCCTGACCTATAAGGAGGCACTCGGCTCATACAACGGCGAGGTAAACCTCAACGAATTGGATGCCGCCGCGCAAACCGCTATTGACAACGTCAACGTCACCCTCACCCGCACCCTCGTTGCCGACAAGTGGAACACGTTCTGTGTGCCTTTCAATGCCGCCATTCCTGAAGGCTGGACTGTGAAGGAATTCTCCTCTGCCGCCGACAATGTCTACTCCTTCACCGATGCTTCTACCATCGTTGCCGGACAACCCTACATCGTAAAACCGAACTCTGACGCAGTGAACCCCGTCTTCGACAATGTCAATATCACCGCTACCGAAGGCACCGCACAGGGCGGTGGCGACTACAAGTTCGTAGGCCAGCTCTACAACAAAGAACTTGATACCGACGGTACCATAGCCTACCTCACCGCCGACGGAATCGTTAAGAAACTCACTTCCGGCGGCATCAAGGGTATGCGTGCTTACTTCCAGATACCACCAAGTAGTGGCGCAGAAGTGAAGCTCTTCATTGATGGTATGGAAACAAGTGTGAATGAAATCGCAAATAGTAAATCCGCAAATAATGAATGCTTTGATCTCAGTGGTCGTCGCATCTCCAATCCGAACAGAGGTATCAACATCGTTAATGGAAAGAAGGTGCTTGTAAAATAAGAAATTCTTGATTATTATGAAAAAGCTCTATATACAACCTCAATTGTTAATTGTGCGAGTCCAAGCAACAGCCATGCTGGCAGCCTCCAACGAATTCAACGGCACCTCCGCCAGCCTCAATAGTAGCACGATGGAGGAAGGCAATGGTGACGATGCTGCCGTGAAAGTCAACAACTACAACGTGTGGGATGAGGCCTGGTAAGCCGTACCCATAGAAAGAAAAAGAGGTCGGGAATCGATGAAATGGACGATTCTCGACCTCTTTTGTCGGATATTGCACCTCGCAACGCGAAAAAGAAGGTACCTTTGCACCGCAAATCATAAACCAGACCTTATGAACTCAACGAAAAGACTCCTTGCCATCCTATGCGTTGCTATTTGTCTTACGGCAAACGCATATACAGTCACAGAACAGCTTGCGACGGCACACGAGCAGTGTGTGGCCGACACCCTCTCTAAAGAACGCCAGAAATGGTACAACCGCGACGAGATGCTGACTGCTTTTGCGGCTTACGATGCAGCCGTAGCCGATGCCGACAACGAGGCAAAGGCACAGGAAGCCATCAGCCTGCTCACGGCGGCGCACAAGCAGTTCGAGGCCATCACCACTGCTTACACATCGCTCCGTGCCGAGGCTATCGCACTCTACACAGATACATACAAGTCGAAGTTCGCCCTGCGCGACTCGGTGAAGCAGATACGTACGAACATTATATCTTACTACAGCAAGAACGAGGATCACTACGCATGGGTATGCGAGGCACTGCCCTCAATGCGGACTTTGGCCGACCTATTCGGGTGGTACAAGCGGATGTCGAAGGTGACGAGCGTGGCGCGCAACCAGCTGAGAGCTACCGACTACGAAGGGAAGGCTTCATTCCGTGCTGCGCTCTCTGAGGCTTGGCAGATGCAAATCACGGCCACGACGCAGGAGGCGTTTGAGCAGGGCATCGCTTCCGTGAAAAAGGCAGAGAGAGAGTACCTCGCCACACGCCCTTCGGAATGGGTGACCATACAGAACGGCAAGCTCTGGAAAACAACCACGGGAGCTGCGGTGCAGGCGCATGCACCAGGCTTCGTCCGCGTGGGCGACATCTGGTACATGGTGGGCGAGGACCGCACGAAGCAGTGGAACCCCGACGTGAACCTCTATAGCAGTACCGACCTCGTGCGGTGGAAGTTTGAGCGGAAAATCATTCAGAACGGTGTCACCACCAAGGAACTGGGCAGCAGCCGCATGATAGAGCGCCCGAAGCTGATGTACAACGCGCGGACGGACAAATTCGTCGTATGGTGCCACTACGAGAAGGGCGACTACAGCGCTTCGGAAGCGGCCTGCTTCGAGTGCGACTCAGTGAACGGTGCCTACGAATTCTTGTGGAGCGGGCGGCCTCTCGACATCAAGAGCCGCGACTGCAACGTCTTTCAGGACACCGACGGCACGGCCTATTTCATCTCCACCACCGACGAGAACCATCACTTAGGGCTCTTCCGCCTCAGCGACGACTATCACGGAGCCGTGCAGCACACACAACTCTTTGCCTGGCAAGGGCGCGAAGCACCTGCCGTTGTGAAGATAGGGCAGCGCTACTTCATGTTCTCCTCGGCCTGCTCAGGCTGGGACCCCAACCAGTGCAAACTGTCCTACAGCACGAATCTGCGCAGTGGATGGAGCGACCTAAAGAACGTGGGCAACTCAATAGCTTTCGACACTCAAGCCGCTGCCATCCTCGCGATCAAGGGAACTAAGAAGACGACCTATCTCTATGTGGGCGACCGATGGCAAGACCCGGGCCTCACAGAATCTAAGACCATCATTTTCCCCATTGAGTTCAACGGCACCACGTGCGAGTTTAAGTACCACGAGCGCTTCGACATCAACTTCGTCACAGGCGAGTGGCGTGAGACACCCACCGATGACCTCTTTGCCGACAAGACTTGGTGGACGCTCGTAGATTGCTCCAGCCAGGAGACCAGCAGCGAGAACGGTCGTGCTGCCAACGCCATTGACGGCAACGTCGGCACCAAATGGCACACAAAGTACAGCAACAGCGGTGCCTCGGCCCCTCACCACATCACCATCGACATGGGGCGTGACCGCACCATCAAAGGCTTCCTTGCCACACCGCGCATGGACGGAAGCACCAACGGACTCATCCGCAAGTACACCTTCGAGGTGAGTGCAGACGGCGAGACGTGGCAGACGGCATCCAAGGGCGATTGGCTGCCTTATTGTACTGAAGTGACTTTCAGCCGTCGCACAGCCCGCTTCTTCCGCCTCACCGCCATCGAAGGCACATACGCCTCGCTCGCCGAGATAGACATCCTCATCGACAAGGCCGCAGAGACGCCCGTCCAAGCTGTCCGCGCAGAACCCGCAACAAACGGTACCATCGTGGCAAAACGTTACTTCACGTTGAGCGGACAGCAACTGTCGGATCCGCCCAACTGTGGCTTGTACATCGAGCAACTGTGCTATGCCGACGGGCGTATGAGTAGCACAAAACGCATGAATCGATAAACACAACCCGGAAAGATGAAAAAGATATTCGTATGCCTGATAACCTTCGGCATGGCCGCCTCCCAATGCCGTGCCGACAACAACACAATAGTCTCTCAGGAGAATCAGGGGGTAATCGTCAATGGTGTACCTTGGTTTGACCAGAACGGCAATATCGTCAATGCCCACGGAGCGGGTATCGTGACGGACGGCGGGCGCTACTGGCTCTTCGGGGAGTATAAGTCCGACACATCCAACGCGTTCCCCGGCTTTGGCTGTTATTCGTCCGATGACCTGGTCAACTGGCGTTTCGAAAGGGTGGTGCTGCCCGTTCAGAAGGATGGCGTGCTGGGACCGAACCGCGTAGGTGAGCGACCCAAGGTGATGCGTTGTCCGAAGAC
Organism: Bacteroidaceae bacterium; assembly: GCA_016280855.1. Lineage (GTDB taxonomy): Bacteria > Bacteroidota > Bacteroidia > Bacteroidales > Bacteroidaceae > Physcousia. Next base: position 6,711 of record JAEEHP010000140.1, on the reverse strand, counting down.
AGGTGACTATGTCATGTTCGCTCATGCCGATGACTTGCGTTACATGGATCCGAATACGGTGGTTGCAACAAGCATGACTATCAATGGCGACTATGAGCTGAAAGGTACGCTGGAGTACAATGGCAAGCCCATCCATAAGTGGGATATCGGTGTGTTCCAAGATGACGACGGGAAGGGCTATCTGCTGGTTCATCACGGTCCTATCTACAGGTTGAAGGACAACTATCTTTCTGTCGATACGCTGGTTGCCAACGTCGAGGGAATGGGTGAGTCGCCTGCGATGTTCAAGAAAGACGGCATCTACTATCTGCTGACCTCTAATCTTACCAGTTGGGAGCGAAACGACAACTATTACTTCACGGCCACCGACATTGCCGGGCCATGGACACGTCAGGGATTATTCTGTCCCCAAGGAACGTTGACATGGAACTCTCAGACCACCAGCGTGCTGATGCTGCCCAACGGCACACCAATGTATATGGGTGACCGCTGGAGCTATCCCTATCAGGCATCTGCTGCCACCTACGTCTGGCTCCCATTGAAGGCAGAAGGCACAGAACTATCAATACCAGAGTATTGGCAGACGTGGTTGCCAACCAGTTGTCGCCCGTATGATTTCCCGAGCAGCCACCTACGGCAGCCCATGCTTTTAAGTTCCAATCATCTTGGCGAAAGCGTCAGCCAATCATTCAGGGGCAGACAAGTCGTGCTCGTTGGCACTTCAAGTCCACATGGTGGCTATGCCAAAGTCACCATCACAGACAAGGATGGCATCAATGTTCACTCCTCTTTAATCGACTTCTATAGTAAAGTGCCCGATACAGGCTATCGTTTCGTTTCACCACGACTGCCCCTCGGTGAATATAGCATTAAAGTGGAGGTTACGGGCGAGCGCAGTAACTGGACCGACAAACGAAAGAACTTGTTCGGCACAGACGACTGTTACGTCGAAACCTCGGATTTGCTGGTTATAGTTCATCCTATTGGAGCACAGGAGGTTGAGGATACATATGGCGGCTACCTCTTCGCCTACTTCATCAACAACACGACAGAGGGACAACAGGTGTGCTATGCCCTGAGCCGCAACGGCCTGGACTTTGAGCCGCTCAACGAAGGGCGGCCAGTCATCGCCAGCGACACCATCAGCCGCAGCGGAGGTGTGCGAGACCCACACTTGCTGCGCACCCCTGACGGCTGGTTCCTCATGGTGCTCACCGACATGGACTGGCAGCAGGGCAAATGGTCGTGCCGTGGCATCGTCATGATGCGTTCACGCGACCTAATTCATTGGCAACACCAAACGGTTCATTTTCCAGAGCGGTATGCCAATACCATCTTCGCCCAAGCCGATGCTGTTTGGGCACCACAGACACTCTACGACCCCACGAAAGGGAAATACATGGTGTACTTTTCGCTACATTCTCCGAAAGACGGTCCTTTCCCCCGCGATGCTGTTTACTACGCCTACGCTAACAGCGACTTCAGCGATTTAGAGGATGAACCGCAGTCCCTCTTCAACTATCCAGACCCAACGATAGACACCGATATTGTGCAGGACGACGAGGGTATGTATCACCTTTTCTTCAATACCTGGGGAGCAGAGGGCCTTCAGCGCCGTCAGTACATCTTCACTGACCTTCACGACCAAAGCACATGGACGCTCGTACCCGGTCGCATGCAACCTAACAACATCGCTTCCGAGGGTTCCACAGCCTACCTGCTCGCCGACGGCACCTGGCTCCTGGGCTACGACTGCTTCCAGGCAGGCTTCTACCAGATATGCCGCACCGATGACTGGCGAACGTTCCAATTGCAGCGCGAGACCAAGACAACGGGGGCTTTCACCCCGCGCCACGGTTCCGTGTTGCGCATCACTGAAAAAGAGTATTGCCTACTGAAAGAAGCCTTTGATTAACACAAAGCTCTGCATTTATAAATACAAAGAGGTCAAGAATCGTACAATTCATCGATTTTTGACCTCTTTTGTTGAATAGTGAACCTCGGTGCATCAGAGAGGAAGTACTTTTGCAGCGGAAACGAAAACGATAACGAAAACCTAAATAAACTTTTCAACGCAATGAAACGAACTGCACTCATCCTCGCCTTGCTCATCTGCACAGGCCATTTTTCACTTTTCACGTTTATTTTTTCGCTCAGCCCGGTCGCTGCACAAGACTTCGACTGGACGGCAAAGATCAAGAATCCGAGCTTCGAAAGCGGCACGGCAAAGTGGACGCTGCAAAAGAGTGTCTCGGGGTGGGAGGATATGAAAATCACTTCAGGAGATGCCACCGACGGCGACAAGCACTACAACCTATGGGCACAGAAGGTGACAAGCCTCAACCTGTATCAGGAACTGACACTGCCCGCAGGCCATTACAAGCTGTCGGCCCAGATGAAGACGAACACGCAGGGACTCTCCGACCAGCACGTGTATGTCCGCACAGGTGCGGGTACTATTAATTCTTCTAACCTCAGCAAGAATGACTACACGTGGGAGACGCTCACGGTCAGCTTCACGCTTGAGGCAGAAGGAACGGTGACCATCGGTGCCGCTTCCACGGGCAACGGCACGAACGAGAAGGGGTGGTTCTGCATCGATGACTTCCGACTCTATGGCGACCGCGAGGTGGAGGGCGACATTGCGATGACGCTGGAGCAGGTGACGCAGGCGATGACGCTCACAGGGGCATCGGAGCTGCACATCACCGGCACTAAGCCTTTCACCACGACGGGCAGCATAGACATCACTGGCACGGAGCATTCTGTGCTGTTCTTCGACAACCTGCGCCCGTCAGAGGCCAAGAAGTATCTCGCATACGTGAAGATTAACGGAGAGAAGGCAACAGCGGAGAAGAACTGCCAACTGCGTCTCTACGACCACGGCACCGTGCTCTACCCCTACGGCAAGGAGAACAAGAACGCGACGGGCTTCCATCCGCTGACGGTCTATACGGAGCAGTACTGCCAGGGCGAGGCGTGCGAAACTTTCGGCATCGAGAACACCAAGGGTTTCATGAACACGCTCACCGACGAGACGCTGAACAACCGCATCCGCTCGTTCCGACTGAAGCGCGGCTACATGGTGACCTTCGCCATCGGAGAGGCCGGCTGGGGCTATCAGCGTTGCTTCATTGCCGACAGCGAGGATCTCATTGTCAATACGCTGCCCGCCATCCTCGACCAGCGCATCTCCTCCTACCGCGTGTTCCGCTGGGACAACGTGGGCAAGAACGGCGTGGCCAACATCCTCGACACGAACAACCTGAAGAAGCTCAACTGCACGTGGACTTACGCCTGGGGGATGGGTCAGAGCCTCGGCTCGGATTATGAGTGCGTGCCCCACATGAACAACCTCTGGAGCACCACCGACCAGCAGCTGGGTCAGAACAACCAGTCGCCCAACCTGAAGACCGACAACGAGCCGGCCAACAGCGCCGATCCCTATCCCGCCACCGTGGCACAGGAACTGGAACGCTGGCCGCAGCTGATGCGCACAGGCCGACGTCTGCTCTCGCCCTCATCGTTCGACAGCGGCGAGTGGTTCCATCAGCAGTTCTTCGACTCTATCGATGCCCGTGGCTGGCGTTGCGACGTGGTGGATATCCACTGCTACTGGAACGAGGGCAACTTCAATAACATCCGCTCGAGCTGGGCCGACAAGTACCATCGCCCCGTGTGGATTACCGAGTTCATCTGGGGCGCATCGTGGAGCGGCGGCTTCGGCATCTTCGATGTGGCTACCACCAACGAGGAGCGCGGCAATCCCTCGGCTGCTACATTGGAGAAGAATAAAGAGGTGTGTGCCCGCATCTGGGAGAACCTGAACGGTCAGGACTGCGTGGAGCGCTATGCCTACTGGAACGACGAGTGGCCCTGCTCGAAGATTCTGTGGAACGGCAACCTGACACCTGCAGGCGAATACTATGCAAAGATGAAGACCGGCACGGGCTATAACCCCAACTACGACTATGCTCCGCGTGAGTGGCGCTGTCAGGCTGCCAAGAGTCTGCTGGCCACCTACGATGCCGAGAAGGCCGCTTGCGTAGTGGAGTGGCAGTCAATGGACTGTGACCTGGCCGAGAGCATCACCTTGCAACGACGCGAGGGAACGGGGGCTTGGCAGGATGTGAAGACATGGGAACGACCCGACTTCGTGGATTTCAACTATGAGGACACCGATGTCAATGGCGACAAGGACTACTCATACCGCGTGGTGGAAAAGACCTGGAAGAACAAGACCCTCACGTCGGGAGCCGTCTCGATGTCGCGCTACCTCATCAACGGTAGCATCAATGCTGAGAGCAAGACCAGCATCAAGGGCTGGACGTGCGAGCGCAATGCCAAGAACGGCAACACCAAGGCCGACGGCGGCGACACCTATTTCGAGGTGTGGGACACCAACGCTGCCGACATCGACTTCAACTACTATCAGGACGTGACGGGTCTGCCCGCAGGCGTCTATCAGTTGGAGGCTGCCTGTTTCGACTCCACCGACGGTGTGAGCGGGGCAACCGTCAACGGGCACATGGGTCTTTATGCCGAGGCCGACGGGGTACTCTATTTCTCGCCCGTCACTCGTAACGGACAGATCAACTACAGCCAAATGACAATCGTGGAGCGTATCATCGTTCGCGACGGAAAAATGCGTGTAGGCATCCGCAACATTGGCCGAATGAGTGCCCGCTGGGCAGGTGCTGACAACTTCCGCCTGACGTATCTGGGTACAGAGGACGAGGTGCTCGCCGGTTCTGCCGACGAGGTTATCCGAGCTGCAGGCGAAGCCCTGATAGCCGTATTCCCTGAAAAGGAAAACGGCGAGCGCGATGCCTCCGGTTTCATCATGAATGCCGACTGCGTCCGCAGCACCACAACCTTCTGGACGGTCAATAACCTCGGCATTACCAGCGGACAGGCTTGGGACGGCAACAGCGATAATAAGTACTTCGACAAGTGGAACAGTGGCTCGCTCAACTCGTCGATGCAGCAGACCATCGTGGGCCTGCCCGCCGGACAGTATCGCCTCAGTGCCCTCATGCGTGGCACACCGGGCATCAACCTCACACTCCGCGCCACCCACAAAGATGTGGACGGCAAGACCAAGAGCTACAACAAGACCATCAAGGGTCAGGACGGCAACACCATCGCCGGCAGCGACTACCAGCGTGGCTGGCTGAAGGTAGAGACCGACATCATCGACATTGCTCAGGGTGACCAACTTATCGTGGGAGCCTCGACCTCGGCCAGCCAGACGGCATGGTGGAGCGTGGACCACTTCCAACTGACATACATTGGTAGTGGTGTTCCCAACGGCATCAGCGGCCAAGTCGTAAATAGTCAATCGTCCAATAGTCAATGCTATGACCTGCAGGGTCGTCGGCTCACAAACATCCCACAGCGAGGAATCTACATCATTAACGGCAAGAAATATCTGCGATAAAAGAGTTGCTGACAATTTATTAAGGTCTGACTCTTTCCTTAGAGGGAACGGTCAGATCTTTCTTCTTGCCACTCCCTTGTTACTCCCTTCCATCTCCCTTCCATCGTCGAGTCATCTACAAGCCATCTCCGAGGGTTCTACGCCTACGCTCGGCCTACGCTACGATATCGCTTGGATATCTCTACGATATAGATACAATGACTACCTAAGGAATACTAAAGGAGCACCTCTTTCGCTAATAAATCCCAAATCTTTCCCCGTATTCGCACGAGTACGGGGATTTTTTCGTATCTTCGCAGCCTGTATGACCAGGATTGAGCGAGAGAAGCAGACCGTCTGCAAGATGATAGAGCTGTACTGTCGTCATCATCTCAAGCAGAACAGAATGCCGGATGAATATCAGCATCTGGCAGAGTTTGCTTGTCGCCGTCTCGACCATTGTAAGTATGGTGAGCAAAAGACCGCTTGTAAGAACTGCCCAACTCACTGTTATGCGCCAAAAGAGCGTGAACAGATTCGTGAAATCATTCGCTGGGCAGGGCCAAGAATGTTATTCTATTCGCCAGTTGAAGCCATAAAGCATTTCTTGTATAAATAAAATAAGTATTAGTAAAATATGATAAAGTTAATAGCAATTCCAGCACGTGATGGTATGGTGGATGACCACTTCGGCCATTGTGCCTATTATACCGTAGTAACACTCGATGAACAGAACCAGGTAGTCAAGCAAGAGCGTCTGGATACCCCTGAAGGATGCGGATGCAAGTCGAACATTGCATCTGTCATGCAGGAGATGGGTATCACCCTCATGCTGGCAGGTAACATGGGTATGGGAGCCTACAACAAACTTTCTGCTCATGGCATCTCAGTCATCAGAGGCTGTCACGGTTCTGTAGATGATGTGCTGAAGGCATATCAGAATGGCGAGCTGAAAGATTCGCTTGAATCCTGCGAACATCACGATTGCAACCATCATGAAGAAAAGCCTGTGTACTACGTTCCGTCGTTTGGCAAATGAAGTGGACGGTATTATCAGATAATCGCACTTGCAACGACCAACTCCAGACAGAGCATGGCCTGTCCATCCTGTTAGAGACAAAGAAGCATCGCATCTTGCTTGATACAGGAGCAAGCGATGTGTTTATCCGTAATGCAGAGCGATTGAGCCTCGACCTCAGTACGGTGGATTATGTGTTCATCTCCCACGGACACAGCGACCATGCAGGAGGGCTAAAACACTTCATGGAGATTAATGACAAAGCTAAAGTCAT
>JAEEHP010000139.1 GCA_016280855.1 Bacteroidaceae bacterium | reverse complement strand
TTGCTTCTTCCCAAATCTTATCCATCTCTTCGAGAGTCATCTCGGTGAGCGGTTTGCCGATACGTATGCTGTGCTCTTCGAGATAGGTGAAGCGGCGGATGAACTTGCGGTTGGTGAGTTCAAGGGCTGTATCGGGGTTGAGTTTGTAGAGGCGTGCGGCGTTGATGACCGAGAAGATGAAATCGCCGAGTTCCTGCGTGCTCTTCTCCTTGTCATTACGCTCCAATTCAGCTTCCAGCTCGCCCAGTTCTTCGCGCACTTTGTCCCACACTTGTTCGCGACGGTCCCAATCAAAACCTACACCACGGGCCTTGTCCTGTATGCGGTAGGCTTTGATGAGGGAGGGTAGGGCATCGGGCACACCGCTGAGCACACGTTTGTTGCCCCCCTTCTCTGCGACTTTCAGCTGCTCCCAGTTCTTGAGGACTTGATCGACGGTGATCTCGCCCTTTTGGATACGCTCGGCTTCGGGACCGAAGACGTGTGGATGACGGTAGATGAGCTTATCGCAAAGCTTGTTGCAGACATCGGCAATGTCGAAATCGCCCGTCTCAGAGCCTATCTTGGCATAGAAGACGATGTGGAGGAGGACATCGCCCAGTTCCTTGCAAGTCTCGCCTTTATCGTGCTTGAGGATGGCATCGGCCAGCTCATACGTCTCCTCGATGGTGTTGGGACGCAGGCTCTCGTTGGTTTGCTTACGATCCCACGGACACTTCTCGCGAAGGTCGTCCATGACGTCGAGCAGACGGCCAAAAGCTTCCAGTTTTTCTTCTCGTGTGTGCATACATGTACGAATTTGGGCGCAAAGGTACGGAAAAAGTGAAAAGTGAAAAAGTGAAAAGTGAAAAATTAGCGAAAAGTTTATCGTTTTTTGCGTTAAGGTCTAAAAAAAGCAGACTCACACGTTAGTGCAAGCCTGCTAAAACTATTCAAACGATCTTCTTCAGCTATACCAAATCGTGGCGTTGCTCGATGGCTCGTAGTAGCGATCATCGTCGTTCAGGTAGTTGTCGAGTTCATACTCTTCCTGAAAGTGCATTTTCTTTTTCGGTTTCATAGTCGTGCCCTCCTTTCTTTGCAAGTTAGGTTGTTAAGGATTCATTTCTTTTTGCAAAGATAGTCCATAAAGAACAATCTTGTTCCCCGCATCAGAAGAATGAGCTGTTTTTTAACGCTAATTAAAGTTTGATAGTGTGTTAACAACACCGATTAAGGGCATGGCAGAGCGGTGTATTCACAACGTGACACCCGTCTTGAAAATGGCAAATTCCGCATTACCATGAACTTCAGCGGTGGTCAACTCACGCCCCGAAGCAACATCGATGACGTAGGCGATGAACCGTTGCAGGAGGTCGGGCATCGTAGTACCGTCCAAGAGCACGCCTGCGTCGAAGTCTATCCACTGAGGCTTGCGACGGGCGAGGTCGCTGTTGGTGGACACCTTCAGCGTTGGCACGAAGGTGGAGAAGGGCGTACCGCGACCTGTCGTGAAGAGAACGAGCTGGCAGCCGGCTGCAGCTAAGGCCGTAGAGGCCACCAGGTCGTTACCTGGGGCGGAGAGGAGGTGAAGGCCGTTTTTAATTGAGGATTGAGGATTGAGGATTGATGATTGATAATTAATTGATGGTAAACGCTCGCCGTAGGCCAACACGCCCACTACTGGAGCGGTGCCGGCTTTCTGTGTGCAGCCTAACGCCTTCTCCTCGAGCGTTGAGATGCCACCAGCCTTGTTGCCTGGCGAGGGGTTTTCACCTACAGGTTGACCATGACTGAGGAAATATGCCTTGAAATCATTGACAAGCTTGATGGTCTGCTGTAAGACCTCCTCTGAGACGGCACGACGCATGAGGATCGTTTCGGCTCCGAACATTTCCGGCACTTCAGTAAGAATGGCTGTGCCGCCTTGCTCTTTGCACAGCCAGTCGGTGAAAGCGCCGAGCAGAGGATTTGCCGTGATGCCGGAGAAGCCGTCGGAACCTCCGCATTTCAGGCCTACGCGCAGTTTGCTGACAGGAACCGGCACACGCTCGTAGGTCTGCGCCTGCTCGTAAAGTTCCCTGACCATAGCTGCACCTACTTCCACCTCATCACCCTCCACCTCCTGACAGACGAGGAAGCGGATGCGCCGACGGTCGTAGTCGCCCAGCAACTTCTCAAACTCGTGAGGTTGGTTGTTCTCGCAGCCAAGACCCACGACCAGGACTCCGCCTGCATTGGGGTGCAGCACCATATCGCGAAGTATCTTACGCGTATTCTCGTGGTCGTCGCCGAGCTGGGAACAGCCGTAGTTGTGGGGAAAATGCTTAATAGTTGAAAGATGAGAGCGGAGAGTTGAGAGTTTCTCCACTATTTGCCTACAGATGCCGTTGACACAACCGACGGTAGGAATCACCCAGATGTCGTTGCGGATGCCCACTTGGCCATCGGGACGGAGATAACCCATGAAAGAAGGCCCCTCTAAATCTCCCCGTGATGGGAGACTTGCGTTTCCGCTTGCCTTCACTGTGAGGCCGCTATAGTCCAACGCGCCACTGAGGTTGGTTGCCAGATTATGGTGGTCCACCAACTCGCCTTTGGCAATGGCGCGCGTGGCATGACCTATGGGATAGCCATATTTGATAACTTCCTCCCCTTCGGCAATATCGCGAAGGGCGAACTTATGGCCGGCAGGTATGCCAGGACGTGCCTGTAAGGCTACTGCCACGGTGTCGGCGGGATGGATCTGCAAGACATCCTTCATGATTGCTTCTCTTTTGCTTTTCTTCGGTTCTCGAGATGTTCCTTCAGCGTTTCCGGGGTCGTGTCCCAACGTTTATGGAACCACACCCATTGATCGGGGTAATCATAGATGATGCGTGACATAGCA